>CAZEOR010000463.1:0-2509 GCA_964513695.1 uncultured Thiobacillus sp. | reverse complement strand
GGAACAACCTACCCCACACCGCCGCACCCGGAAAATGCGGGAACCACCCCCCCCCTCGGCCACCCCCTCGCCCAGATCGCCGGCATCTACATCCTGGCCGAGAACGCCAAGGGCTTGGTGGTGGTGGACATGCACGCCGCCCACGAGCGCATCCTCTACGAGCGCCTCAAGCAGGCCCTGGACCGGAAACAGATGGCCAGCCAGCCCCTGCTGATCCCCGTCGTCTTCCAGTCCACCCCCCTGGAAATTGCCACGGCCGAGGAAGCCCGGGACGGCCTGATGGACATGGGTTTCGAGATCGCCCCGGTGTCCCCCACCCACCTGGCGGTGCGCGCCCTGCCCGCCATGCTGAAGGATGCGGAAGCGGAAACCCTGGCCCGGGAAGTGTTGAAAGACATCCGCGAGTCGGGTATCACCGGCGCCATGACCGCGCGCCGCAATGAGCTGCTGGCCACCATGGCCTGCCACGGCGCGGTGCGCGCCAACCGCCGCCTGACCCTGCCGGAAATGAACGCCCTGCTGCGCGACATGGAAGCCACCGAGCGGGCGGACCAATGCAACCACGGCCGGCCCACCTGGTTCCAATTGACCCTGGCCGACCTGGACAAGTTATTCATGCGAGGAAAATGATGTCCCAGAAACCCTTCCCCATCCCCGTCAAGCCCGCGCCGGAGGCGCCCTCGGAAGAGGAACTGGCCACCTCCGCCTGCGCCAGCGGCGAGCCCTACGCCCTGATGGTGCTTGGGGATTCCATGCTGCCCGAGTTCGAGGAGGGGGAGATCATCGTCGTGGAGCCGGAGGGCGTCGCCCGGGACGGTTCCTTCGTGGTGGCCTACGCCAACGACGAGCACATCTTCCGGCAACTGGTGAAGCACCCCGAGGGCTGGATGCTGAAGCCCTTGAACACCGTCTACCCGAACATCCCCATCGACGGGCTGGAGGCGGTGAAGGGCGTGGTGATCATGAAGAAGAAGCCAGGACGGCGTAAGGCCATGAAGAACTACGCGTGATAGTCCGACCGGCGGAGGGATTCATGCCACCGCCTTGAGGAAAGCCTCCACCTCTTGATGCAGCAAGGGAACCAGGCTGCCACAAACCGCACCCTGTCCGGATTTGGCTGCGTCTTCCAGTTCCCGGGCCAACTGTTCGCTCCGACGTGCTGAAAAAGTGGCCAGCACGCCCTTCAGGGTATGGGCGGCATGGCTGAGCTTCGGCCAGTCGGAGGTGGCCATGGCCGCGTCGAGGTCGCCGAGATAACGGGGCGCGTCGTCGAGGAACATTTCGATGAGGGTGGTGAGCAATTCATCATCGTCGGCAATGCGGGACAGCGCGTCGGCCCGGTCGAATACGGGCAAACCCTGTTCGACCTCATCCAATTGCGAAGGAGCGACGGTCACGCTGCCATGCCTGCCATTCAAGACACGGTCGATTTCTTCATACAACACATCGGGTTTGACCGGTTTGGAGATATACCCATCCATGCCCGCATCAAGACAACGCTCCCGATCACCCGTCATCGCGTTGGCGGTCATGGCGATGATGGGAATATGCCCGCCACCCCGACTCCGCTCTGCCACACGGATGCGTCGCGTGGCTTCCAGACCGTCCATCTCGGGCATCATCATGTCCATGAGAATGAAATCGAAGTGGCCCGCTTGCCAGTCTTCCAAAGCAATGCGCCCGTTCTCAGCCACGGTGGTTTCATGGCCCTGCTTTTTCAGGAGCTTGACGGCCAGCATCTGGTTGACGTGATTGTCTTCCGCCAGGAGAACGGAATAGCGGGGCCGCTCCTCCCTTGATGCGCCAAGAGCATTCCGCTCCTCGGACTGCTTCGATTTTCCCAGTATGGTTTCCATGGAATCCCTCAATTCCGAGAGAGTCAGCGGTTTGGTGAGATAGACATCCATGCCAAGGGACTTGCAGCGGGCGCCATCCCCACGAAGGCCCGCGGAAGTCAGCATGAGCAGAGAAGTTCCGTCATGGCGGGAATCGGCTCTTATCCGCTCCGCGACGGCGAAGCCGTCCAGCTCTGGCATGCGAGCATCCAGCAGGATCAAACGATAGGGGTCGCCGGCGTCACGGGCCCGATCCGCCATTTCCAGCGCCGTGGCGCCCTTGTCCGTCACGTCATGAGGCATGTGGAGTTTATCCAGCATCAGGGCCAGGATCCGCCGATTGGTGTCGTTGTCGTCCACGGCAAGCACACGTACATCTCTCAGGTTTGCTTCGATACGCTGGATATCCTCTGACTCGGTGACGAGTTTGAGATTAACCTCGAAGCTGAAGCGCGAGCCCTTGCCAACCTCGCTTTCCAGCCGGATGGCACCTCCCATCATCTCGACGAGTTGGCGGGTAATCGTGAGCCCCAGTCCGGTACCGCCATATTTCCGGGTCACCTGCCCATCCACCTGGGAAAAGGCGGAAAAAACGTCCGCCTGCTTCTCGGGCGGGATACCGATGCCCGTGTCGTGGATGCTGAACTGGAGGCAGACTGGCTCACCCGCGCTGC
>CAZEOR010000462.1:0-2518 GCA_964513695.1 uncultured Thiobacillus sp. | reverse complement strand
GTGGCTGACGAACAGCAGGGCCGCGCCGGCGCCCTCGCATTCCCGCCGCAGCAGGTCCAGGAAGGCGGTCTGGCGCTCGCTGTCCAGGGCCGAGGTGGGCTCGTCGGCAATCACCAGTTCCGGCCGGCCGATCAGCGCCCGGGCCGCCGCGACGCGCTGTTGTTGGCCCACGGAAAGGGCCGTGGCAGGGCGGGTCCAGAGATCGGCGGACAGATCCAGATGCGCCAGCAGGCGCCCCGCTTCCTGTTTCAGCGTGGGCGACTGTTCCAGGGCGCGGGCCCGGCGCCGCTTGGAGAAGCGGCAGGGCAGCAGCACGTTGTCCAGCACCGAGAGGTAGGGGATCAGGTTGAACTGCTGGAAGATGAGGCCCACGTGGTCCACGCGGAAACGGTCCCGCTCCGATGCCGACATGCGGGTCAGCTCCCGCTCCAGCACCCGCAGCGTGCCGGTGCGGGGCGCCAGCACGCCGGCCAGCAGGTTGAGCAGGGTGCTCTTGCCGCCGCCGCTGGGGCCGAACAGGAAGACCTGCTCGCCCGCCGCGAGATCGAATTGCGCCAGATCCAGGCAATCCGCCGCCCCCGGCCAGGCATAGCGCAGGTCACTGAGGGCGACGACGGGATCGGCTTCCGGCATGGTCACCAGTCGATGCGGCGCTTCTTGCCGTCCAGCTTCGCGGCGGTCTGGCCCTTGGCGGTGGCGACCTCCACATCCAGGCGCTTCAGGCCCGGGAAGGCGTCGAACAGCTTCACTTCCAGGCTGTGCAGCAAGCCGGGTTGGGCGCAGGTGAAGGTGAACTCGCCGTCCAGGTCGGCGTGCTCGTGTTCATGATCGTGGCCATGCTTCGCCGCCTTGGGCCTGGCTTCCAGCACGGAGGATTCCAGCTTCACCGCGCCGGCCTTGCAGCCCGCCGCCGGGGTCGGCACGAACAACTCGCCGGGCTGGTTCAGCAGCTTGGCCATGCGCGCCACGGCGGCCTTGTCCTTGGCGCTGCGCGGCATGTGCTCGAAGCCCAGCAGGTTGGCCAGGGGGGATTCCAGGGCCAGGGTCAGGCTCGCACCGTCCAGCGCCACGGTCAGGCGGGCCTGGCCGTGCACGTGGGCGTCGGCGGCCCGGGCCGGGGCGCCGCAAAGGCCGAAGCTGGCAACCGCGGCGCCGAGCAGCAAGGCGCGGAGGAAGGGGCTGGAAAGGGGATGCATGACGTTTCCTCGCGAGAGTACGGACAAATGACGGGAAAGAGAAACCCGGGGACGACAAGTTCCATCGGCCGGACGGGATGGTTGAAGTGCATGGCTTTGTTCACTTTGCCCGGGGATGTCGCGCCGGCGGCGGTTTTTCTTGTCTTCCCCCTTTGCCAAAGGGGGGAAGCACGGGTGCCAGCGACATCTCCTGATCCACGATCAACACGGGCAGGGCTGGGTTCAATGCCCGTGGGCGCCCAGCATCACCACCCCCACGCCGCCCGCCAGCAAGCCGAACTGGGTGACGAAATCCATGGGCTTGCGGTGCTTCTGCAAGGCCGGCACCAGATCCGCCACGGCGATGTAGATGAAGCTGGCGGCGGCCAGCGTCAGGGCATAGGGAATCACGCCGCTGACGTCGCGCAGCGCGATCCAGCCCAACACGCCGCCCAGCACCGAGGCCAGGCTGGACAGCAGGTTCATGAGCAGGGCCTTGCGCCGCTCGTAGCCCGAGGCCAGCAGCACCATGAAGTCGCCGATCTCCTGGGGCACCTCGTGGGCGATGACGGCGGTGGCGGTGGCGATGCCCAGGGCGGTGTCCTGGAGGAAGGCGGCAGCGATGAGCACGCCGTCGACGAAATTGTGCAGGCCGTCCCCCAGCACGATCATCATGCCCGCCGGGCCGTGGTCGTGGGCCAAGTGGTCGTGAGCCAGGTGGCCGCGGCTATGGTCGTGGCGCCAGAGGGCGGTCTTCTCCAGGGCGAAGAACAGGAAGATGCCCAGCAGCAGGGTCAGGCCGACATCGTGGAAATCCATCGCCTCGGCCGCTTCCGGCAAGAGGTTCAGGAAGGCGGCGGCCAGCAGCACCCCCACGGAAAAGCTCACCAGCCGGGAAGCCCAGCGGCGCAGCACGGTGAGTGACAGGGCCGCCGCCGCCAGCACGGAAAGGACGCCGCCCGCCAG
The DNA here is from genome assembly GCA_964513695.1 of uncultured Thiobacillus sp. GTDB lineage: Bacteria > Pseudomonadota > Gammaproteobacteria > Burkholderiales > Thiobacillaceae > PFJX01. The sequence goes on along the minus strand of CAZEOR010000462.1, from coordinate 377 downwards.
AGTGGCGAGCACGATATAGGTCAGGGTCATGGGAAGCGGTCCACGCCAGGCGGACATCAGATGCAATCGAGTTGCATGGTAAGGGCGCAACACCCCTATTTGCAACCGGATTGCATCAGGCCGGGCTATCCCCCGCGCATTGGGGGCAGACGCCCTGGAGGGTGAGCTCGGCCTTTTCGTAACGGAATCCGGGCGGCAGCTTGGCCGCGAAGCTGGGCTGGGGCTGCTCCAGGCAGAACACCCGGCCGCAATGGGTGCAGTGGAAATGCACGTGGCCATGATCAGCGGCGGCCACCGCGTTGAAGCGCCAGACCCTATCCCGGCCCTCGATCTTGTGGGCGATGCCCTGGTTCACCAGCCAGTCCAGCACCCGGTAG
>CAZEOR010000461.1:0-2537 GCA_964513695.1 uncultured Thiobacillus sp. | reverse complement strand
TGGAGGTGGAATACGCCGATCCTGCCGGGGAGATCCAGACCATCAGCCGCATCACACCCTGGTGGCCGGCAGAGGTGGTACTGGGTCTGCAAAAGGACCATTGGGCCAAGGCAGGCCAGAATCAGACCCTGCGCTTCCAGGCGGTGGATATCAACGGAAAACCTGCTGCCGATGTACCGGTGGACGCCAGGCTCATCCTGCGCCAGACACTGAGTCACCGTGTCCGCTTGACTGGCGGCTTCTACGGCTACAACAACACGACCCGTGACATCCCGCTGGCCGGGAGCTGCGCCGGCAAGACCGATGCCAGGGGACAGTTCACCTGTACAGCCAAGGCTGAGCAAGGCGGCGAGATCCTGGTGGATGCCACCGCCAAGGACAAGCAAGGCCGCGCGGCGCGAACCAGCCATAGTTTTTGGGTGGCTGGCAGAGACGAATGGTGGTTCCGCCAGGACAACAATGACCGTATCGATCTGATCCCCGAACAGAAGCGCTATGAACCGGGTGAAACCGCCCGCTTCCAGGTACGCATGCCTTTCCGGCAGGCCACGGTGCTGGTGACCGTGGAGCGGGAAGGCATCCTGGAGGCCAAGGTGCTGGAACTTTCCGGCAAATCTCCGGTGATCGAACTCCCGGTAAAGGCGAACTGGGCGCCCAACGTGTTCGTCTCCGCCCTGGCCGTGCGCGGCCGGAATGACAGCGTAAAACCCACCGCCCTGGTGGACCTGGGGCGCCCGGCATTCAAGCTTGGCATCGCCGGCATCCAGGTGGGACAACGCGGCCACAGCCTGGACGTGGACGTAAAAACCGACCGGACCAGCTACACGATCCGGGAAAAGGCAATAGTTCGGATCAAGGTCCGCACACCGGAAGGCGCGCCACCACCGGAAGGAACCGAAATCACCCTGGCTGCTGTCGACGAGGGCCTGCTGGAACTGGCCCCCAACGAAAGCTGGAAGCTGCTTGAAGCCATGATGGCCGAGCGGGGCTACAGCCTGAAGACCTTCACCGCCCAGATGCAGGTCACCGGCAAACGCCATTTCGGAAAAAAAGCCCTGCCCGTCGGCGGTGGCGGCGGCAAGCTACCCACCCGTGAATTGTTCGACACCCTGCTGTTCTGGAAGGGCAGCCTCACCCTGGACGCAAAAGGTGAAGTCACGGCTGAAATCCCCCTGAACGACAGCCTGACCGCCTTCCGCATCGTCGCCGTCGCCGCCTCGGAAAGCCGCTTCGGCACTGGCCGGACCGGCATCCGCTCGACCCAGGATCTACAACTCATCTCCGGCCTGCCACCAGTGATCCGGGAAGGCGACCGCTTCCAGGCGACATTCACCGTGCGTAATGGCAGCGACAAAGGCATGCGGGTGGAGGTCAACGCGGAGGCCACAGGCCTGAAGGATCTGCCTGCCAGGCAGGTTGACCTCACCGCCGGCGAGAGCAAGGAAATCGCATGGCCGATCACCGTGCCGGAAGGTACAGCCAGCCTGGACTGGACCCTGAACGCCAGGGAAACGGGCGGCAAGCTGCGCGATGCCCTAAAGACGAAACAGCGCGTACAACCCGCCATCCCGATGCGGGTGCAATCCGCCAGCCTGCAACGTCTGGACAAGGTTCTCGACATTCCCGTGGCCGCCCCCGCCGGGGCTGGCAAATCGGAGCTTCGCGCCACACTGGCGGCTAGCCTGCTGGATGGCCAGACCAGCCTGCGTGATTACATGCGTCATTACCCCTATGCATGTCTGGAACAGCAGGCCTCCAAAGCGGTGGCCACCCGGGATGCCAAGCTCTGGCAAAGCATGGGCGCCAGCCTGCCCGCCTATCTGGCTGACAACGGCCTGGCCAACTTCTTCCCTGGCAATGGCAATGGCAGCGTGGCCTTGACAGGCTATCTGCTGTCTCTTGCCGATGAAGCGGAATGGATCCTGCCGCCGGAGGCGAAGATCCGCATGGAACGGGCGCTGATGGAATTTCTGGAAGGGAAGCTGGAACTGTCCCGCCCGTCCTGGGAACAGGCCCTCCCCCCCCGAATGGCTGCCCTGGAAGCCCTGGCACGGGCAGGCAAGGCCACGCCCGGACTGGTTTCCACGTTCAAACCTGAACCCCGCCTGTGGCAAACCTCTGTGCTCATCGACTGGATCGGCGTACTCAAGCGCGCCACCCAACTGCCCCAGCGTGAGTCTCTGCTACGGGGAGCGCTGGAAGCCCTTGAAGCACGCCTCACCACCACCGGGAAACGTCTCGACTTCGGTACGGAAGATCGGGACGGGCTGTGGTGGATGATGACCTCCGCGGACACCAACGCCGTGCGCGGCCTGCTCGCTGTCATGGACCAACCGGCCTGGAAAGAGCGGCTGCCCAAGTTGGTTATCGGCACCCTGGGCCGCCAGCAAGGCAACCGCTGGAACACAACCACGGCCAACGCTTGGGGCAGCCTGGCTCTGGAGCGCTACGGTCGCCTGTACGAGGGGGTGAAACCCACCGGCAAGAGCTTTGAGGTGCTGGGGAAGGAGGGTCGAGTGGTGGACTGGCAGGCTTTT
>CAZEOR010000460.1:0-2540 GCA_964513695.1 uncultured Thiobacillus sp. | reverse complement strand
GCCCGACACCGGCTACCGCAAGCGGGACGAACGCTACCAGGGTCAGGACGCCCACAAAGCCAAGCCCAAATAATAGGGGACAGGCCACGGTTTCCATTCCAAGGATTAGGTCAAGCCGTACAGCGAAAGGAAGGCGGACTTCTTCTATGTGGCCGAGATCGACGGAAAGCGGATCGAAGACAGCCGGGTAAGGACGCTGTCCGCCAACCAGGGGCGCGGGATGCACATGACGCCGTCACTGATCGAGCGGAATGTTCCCGCGCGGAATGCGACGTTTACCCTGGTGGGCCGGACGGAATATGCCGCGCCCATCCTGACGCTGACGAACACGGTTTACCAGGTGAAGGGAACCGTCACGTTCAAGCCGGAGGACTATCGGAACTACGTCGTTCGCGGCGAACTCGGCGAGAGCTATTCCGCTGTGTGGCTGGAAGACGAGGTGACCGGCAAGACGGTTGGCGAAAAGATCGAGGTCCACGGCTCGGCGAAGCTCGGGACGTTCGAGAAGTAGAGGCGCGGCCGTTGGGGTGGGAAGGGGGCCGCGATTGACCCGGAGAGACGGTCATTCCGGGTATTGCGGAATCCCCCCTGTCCCCCCTTTTGCAAAGGGGGGAACGCTTGGGCGGGCGTTGAGGGGGAGGCTTGGCTCAGGTGCGGCTTATGTCCGATACCCCACGTTGATCTTCATGTGGTCGTAGGAGAAGTCGCAGGTCTACACGGTGGGAGCGGTGATAAGGGAGGGTGATAAGGGGCCAAGCTCCAATGGCACTACCTTTACCTTAAGCGCAGCAGGCTGCATCAGTGCGCTGGTCAGGGTTGCATCCCCCTTTGTAAAGGGGGAATGAGGGGGATTTAACGGGGATCGGCCTACGTGGACACCTCATAAATCCCCCCCAGCCCCCCTTTTCAAAGGGGGGAGCTGACATCGCTGTGTTTAAAGTAGTGCCATTGGGGCCAAGCTCGAATAGTTTTATGGTCCGGAAACAGTACTGAATAGACAAATAACGGTACTATACAGACATAAATAGTACTGGAGTCGCCATGAACAACGCTGTCACCACCTCCGAAATCAAGCGCCGGGGCATGGCCGCCATCGAAGAGGGGCTTGCCCGGGGACCCTTGCATATCCTGAAGCGCAATCGGCCCGCCGCCGTGGTGCTGTCCGAGGAAGAGTATCAACGTCTGGTGCGTGCCCAGGCCCTCGTGCCCGTCGGTCTGAGCGCGCTGCAATGGTTGTTGAGCCTGCCCGCCGGAACGCGGGATAAGGCGGAGATCGACGCGGAACTGGGCGCGGAACGGGATGCCTGGGGTGGCGCTTGATCGTATTCCTCGATGCCAATGCCTTGATCTACCTGATCGAGGGCGCTGAGCCCTTTGCCGGGCGGGTCAGGGCGCGGCTGGCCGGTGTGGAGCGGGAGTTCCCAGGAGCCCGGCTGGCGCTGAGCCGGCTTTCCTGGCTGGAGTGCCGCATCCGCCCCATGCGCGGGAATGAACAGTCCGTTCTGGCCGCCTATGACGCTTTCTTTGCCCGCCCGGATCTGATCTGGGTGGAATTGGGCAAGGACGTGGTGGAGCTGGCGACCGCCATCCGGGCCCGGCATGGCCTGCGCACCCCCGATGCCCTCCAGGCGGCCTGCTGCCTGCAATTGGGGCCGGAACACCGGTTCTTCTCGGGAGATGCCGCGTTCGGCCGGGTGGCCGGGCTGAACGTGGAAATGCTGGAGTGAAGGCGGAAAGGAGCATTCGATTTGCCGCAGGCCCGATAACGCTCAATATCGGGCCAGCCGCGTAGGGTGCAATAACCGAAGGGCATTGCGCCACGTGTTCTTCATCCGGTGCAATACGGCTGGCGCCTATTGCACCCTACATGAACTTCCGCCAATTCCGCGCTGGCGACTGACAGCAGGCGGACCTTCATTAGCCCAGGAACTCCTTGCGCAGCCGGGCCATCGCCACATCGAAGTCCTCCGTATCGATCTTCCCCGCCTCATAGGCCGCGAGGCGGTCCTCGCTTTCCCTGGCCCAGGCTTCCTGCCATTGCGCATCGGGCGGGCTGAACAGCTCACCCAGCGCGTCGAGCAGGGCGACCCGCTCCTCCGCCGACAAGACTTTCGCTTGCTCGACCATGGCCTCAACTCGGGTGTTCATGATGGCTCCTTCTTGTGTCCGCTAGACCTCATACGGGGAATGATAGAAGGCTCATGTCCGGTATTCCGCGTTGATCTTCACGTAGTCATACGAGAAATCGCAGGTCCACACGGTGGCGACGGTGTCGCCCCGGGCCAGGTCCACGCGCACATTGATTTCCGTGGCGGCCATGACGCGGGCGCCTTCGGCTTCCTGGTAGGAGGCGGCGCGGCCGCCGTTTTCCGCCACCAGCACGTTGCCCAGCCAGAGGCGGATGCGGTCCACGTCCAGGTCGGAGAGGGAAGGAAAACCCGCGCCGGCGTAGCCGATGGCGGCGAGGATGCGGCCCAGGTTGGGATCGGAGGCGAAGAAGGCGGTCTTCACCAGGGGTGAGCGGGCGATGGCGTAGGCCA
>CAZEOR010000459.1:0-2573 GCA_964513695.1 uncultured Thiobacillus sp. | reverse complement strand
GGGGCGGATGGATGCATACGATCAAGCGTCATATTCGTATCGTATAAGTGGCGGATTAATCGACAAAGGCTGATGCTGCCGCCTTACCGGCGGTTCCTGAGCAATGCCAACCGGCATGGATACCGATCCACATTGGGCCGACGAGGAAGACCGCGACCGGCTGATACTTGTACTCGAAAGCGCGACCAAAGTGCTCAGGTCGAGCCAGTTCTTTGCCTGGACCCAGGGGCCGTTACAGGCATTGCTACCCCATGAAATATTGATTTGCGGAATGGCCGAAGGGCCAGGCCAGGATCTGCGGCTGCGCTATTTCACCGCCACGCGCTATTTCAAACCCGAACAATTCGAAGTGGCCTGCCATCCGCGCAATGGTCTGATTTCGCGCGTGGTCGCCCACTGGAAATCCACGCGCCGGCCTTGTCTGGCGCCTGCTCCGACGGACTGCATGCCCTGCGATCCCGAATGGGAAGTCCTGATGAAGCGGCTGGAACTGCGCAACATGGCCGCCCATGGCCAGCTTTCCTCCCAGGGCGAACTCAATGCCTGGTTCGGTTTTTTCCGCGTCGCCGGCATGGACCAGCGCACCGCCGCCATTCTGGAACTTTTGCTGCCCTGCATCACCGCCACCTATGCGCGCATGTTGAGTCATGAAGCGGGGACAGCCGGCGAAGGGAAAATCATCGGCAACGCCTTGTCGCGCAGGGAAATCCAGGTGCTCGAACTGGTGCGCGATGGTTGCTCGAATCAGGAAATTGCCGGGCGGCTCGCCATCTCGGCCATGACCGCCAAGAACCATGTGCAGAACATCCGCGTGAAACTCAAGGCGCGCACGCGCGGACAGGCTGTCGCCGATGGCCTGCGCCTGGGCATCATCCATCCCAGACGGGACGAAAGCTGAAATCCCGGTCAAGCGAACCGCGCCATCGCGTTGCCGGGTTTTTACACCCAAGAGTCACATCCATGAGTCACACCCATGAGCCGAACGGCTCATTTTCCGCCTGGAATTGTTTCAATCCCCTGTCATCCCGCCCCCCTATCGTGACGGCGGTAGGAAAGCGCCAAGGCGCCTGAAATAGGCCGAAAAGCTCAGTTTCATGCCGATCCGGCGCCGCCCCGGCTGTAACAGTGCACACCCAGAGTGTGGCAACGCGATCCACGGCACGGACGAGCCTCATCGAGGACTCCATGCCGCCGGGCCGTGACAGGAATTTTCTTCAATCATGGAAAGGAAACACCGCATGAAACTGAAACTTATCGCCGCCGCTCTGGCTTTCGCCGCCGCCGGCTCCGCCCACGCGACCATGGACGGCGCTGCCAGCGGCAACGGCAGTCTGATCATGAACCTGCGCTTCTATGACACCGCGCCCAGCACCCAGAACGTCTCCGCCGCCTTCGATCTGGGCGTCAACATGAACGACGTGCTGGCCTGGAACGGCGTCAAAGGCTTCACCCGCACCTGGAACCTGTCCACCGGCGCCGTCACCGGCACCGGCATCGCCGGCAGCCAACAGGTGGGAACCTATGGCAATGCCTGGAGCAGCTTCAACACCACCGTGGCCGGTTCCAGTGTCGCCAACCCCGCCTCCAAGATCGAGTTCAACGTCATTGCGCTGGATATGACGGGTGAAGGCACTGCGGGCGTGAATGGTGTCCGTTATCTCAGCACCGGCGACACCAGCTTTGCCAGCATCACCAATACCAAGCTGATCGCCTTCAAAGACATGGATGCTTATGTGAACGCCAACAATGGCCTGGGCACCCATGCCAGCGCCGCCAATGGCGCCAGTGTGGTGAACAAGGGCGCAGCACCCAACGCCTATTTTGCCGGAGTGAACGGCTCGGGTCAGGGGGATTCTTGGTTAAGCAACACCAACGAAGACACCACCAAGACCTTGGCCACCATCCAGAATTTCTGGCTGCTCACAAATGCCGCAGGCAACGGTGCGGCCACTTCCGCCAAGACCGCCTTCGGCTACGACGTGGACATGGACGGGGTGATCGAGGCCAACAACGGCCTGGCGGCCAACTCCAATGAATTCGGCACCTGGACCGTCAATGCCGCCGCCGGAACCATCACCTACGCCAACCCCGTGCCCGAGCCCGAGACCTACGCCCTGATGCTGGCCGGCCTGGGCCTGGTGGGTTTCATGGCCCGCCGCCGCCGGGCCGCCTGAACCCTGCCTGAGCCCCGCCTGAACCTTCTTCCCCGTTTCATCCCCTCTCCCGCGCGAGAGGGGGATCAACTCAAAGGAATGCTCCCATGAAACTGAATCAAATCGCCCTGGCCGTGGCCGCCCTCGCCGCCGCCCCCGCCGCCTTCGCCCTGACCCCCGCCGATCTGGACAGCGACACCGTGCGCCTGTGGCTGTCCGGCGCTTCCGCCACCGCCAACGGGGTGTTCAAGGGCGCTCTGACCCTTTGCGCCGGCATGCAATACAAAGATGCCCAGAACGTCATCCACACCAATCCCGGCACGCTGGATGCCCACATGTATCTGGAGAAGAGCGGCGCCAGCGCGCTCGAGCCGGGTAACGGCGGCGGCGACCGCGTCGCCTATACCTGCACCATCGGCA
>CAZEOR010000458.1:0-2577 GCA_964513695.1 uncultured Thiobacillus sp. | reverse complement strand
AACGCGAGGAAGCCGGGCTCTACGAGCAGCGCCGCCGCGTCGCCGCCCTGCTGGACAAGCTGGCAACCTCGGCCCACCCCCGCGCCAAGGAACTCGCCAGCGTCGCCGAATGGCTGATCCGCCGCTCGGTCTGGATCATCGGCGGCGACGGCTGGGCCTACGACATCGGCTACGGTGGCCTGGACCACGTGCTGGCCCTGCCCTACGACGTCAACATCCTGGTGCTGGACACCGAGGTGTATTCCAACACCGGCGGCCAGACCTCCAAGGCCACGCCCATCGGCGCGGTGGCCAAGTTCTCCGCCGGCGGCAAGGCCACCGCCAAGAAGGACCTGGCCAAGCTGGCCTCCGACTACGGCCATGTCTACGTGGCCACCGTGGCCTACGGCGCCAAGGACACCCAGACCCTGCGCGTATTCCACGAAGCCGAGGCCTACGCCGGACCGTCACTGATCGTCGCCTACAGCCCGTGCATCGCCCACGGCTACGACATGCTCTACAACCAGCGTCAGCAGGACATGGCGGTGAAGACCGGTCACTGGCCCCTGTTCCGCTTCGACCCGCGCCTGGCGGAAACCGGCGCCAATCCCTTCAAGCTGGACTCGGCGGCGCCCAGCCAGCCCATCAAGGCCTTCATGGAAAGCGAGACCCGCTTCGCCATGCTCAACCGCAGCCATCCGGAAGCCGCCGAACGCTTCCTGGCCCAAGCCCAGAAAGACGCGGATCGGCGTTTCAAGGCCTATCAGGAACTGGCCCAGGGCCACGTGGACGCAACCAAGACAGGAGCCTGACATGATCGATTTCTCCACCGACTATGTCGGTCTGAAGCTCAAGAACCCGCTGGTGCCTTCCTCCTCGCCGCTATCCAAGAAGCTGGATACGGCGCTGCAACTGGAGGATGCCGGCGCGGCGGCCATCGTGCTGCATTCCCTGTTCGAGGAGGAACTGCGCGCCGAGGAGGCGATGGCGGAGCGCTTCCTGCTCCACGCCGATCTGGGCCATGGGGAGTCGGATGGTTTTCTGCCTGACCACGGCAATTACAAGAATCGCCTGGACAGTTATCTCGACCATCTGCGCAGGCTCAAGGAGCGCCTGGAAATCCCGGTGGTGGCGAGTCTGAACGGCGTCTCCCTGTCCGGTTGGGTGGAACTGGGCAAAGAGTTGCAACAGGCCGGGGCCGATGCCCTGGAACTCAACATCTACCACGTGGCAGCCGACACCCACTACTCGGGCGAGGCGGTGGAGGCGCGTTATGTGAGCCTGCTGACCGAACTGCGCGGCGTGGTGAACATTCCCATCATCATGAAGCTGTCTCCGTTCTTCTCGTCGCTGCCCCACTTTGTGAAACAACTGGAAAACGCCGGCGCCCGCGGCGTGTCCCTGTTCAACCGGTTCTATCAGCCGGATTTCGATCTGGACAGCCTGCGCATGGTGGATCAACTGCATCTGTCCTATCCGGATGAGGCGCTGCTGCGCATCCGCTGGATCGCGATTCTGCACGGGCGGACTTCGTTGACCCTGGCCGCCACGGGGGGCGTCCATGCCTGCCAGGAGGCCATCAAACTGCTTCTGGCAGGCGCTGACGTGGTGCATCTGGCTTCCTGCCTGCTCCAGCATGGTCCAGGCCGGCTCCGGGAAATTCTGGGAAACATGGAACGTTGGATGAGCGAGCGGGAATACAGCTCGGTAGCCCAGCTCAAGGGCAGCATGAGCCAGAAGAATCTGCCGGATCCGAGCGTGATTGAGCGCGCCAGTTATTTGCGGGTCCTGGACAGTTATGCACCTCCTGCCGGGGTCTGGCGCTGATCGAAGCTTATCGAGGCGTTCCCGAGGCTACAATCGCCCCGCCATGACTGACCAGCACGAAACCCAAGCCCACGCCCCCGTCGAGGACAGCCTGCGACTGGTGATGGATTCCCTCGCCCGGCACAAGCTGGTGGAGGAGCTCGTCCATAAGCAGGACATGCCGCGCCACGAACTGGTGGAATCCCTCGTCCACAAGCAGAACCTGGCGGATCTTTCCAAGAAGCTGGATGGCCTGCATCCGGCCGACGTGGCCTATATCCTGGAAGCGCTGCCGATCGACGATCGCCTGCTGGTCTGGGATCTGGTCAAGGCGGAGCGGGATGGTGAAATCCTGCTGGAGGTGTCCGACGCGGTCCGGGAATCCCTGATCGAGTCCATGGACAACCGGGAACTGGTGGCCGCCGCCGCCAGCCTGGATACCGACGAGATCGCCGATCTGGCGCCGGACCTGCCCAAGGACGTGGTCCAGGAGTTGATGAAGTCCCTGGATCAGGCTAAGCGCGCCCAGGTCGAATCCTCCCTGTCCTACGACGAGGAATCCGTTGGCGCCCTGATGGACTACGACTTCGTCACCATCCGCGCCGATGTCACTCTGGAAGTGGCCCTGCGCTACCTGCGCTTCCTGGGCGAACTGCCGCCCCACACCGACAAGCTGTTCGTGGTTGAGCGGGACGGCAGGCTGAGCGGCACCCTGCCGCTTAAGCGCATGCTGGTGCACGACCCGGAAGCCCACGTGGCGGCGGTCATGTCGGAAGACCCGGTGCTGTTCCA
>CAZEOR010000457.1:0-2579 GCA_964513695.1 uncultured Thiobacillus sp. | reverse complement strand
GGTGAGGATCTGTGCCACAAAGCGATATGGTCCACGGTGCCTTACCGCCTGCCGAAAACGAACACGGCCTTGTTTTTCCGGGACGATCACCTGTCGGATCTGATCGGTTTCGAATACAAGGGCTGGTTCGGCGCCGACGCGGTGCGCCACTTCATCCACGCCCTGGACGAGGTGCGGCGCCACGCGCCGGGATCCGATCCAGTGGTCAGTATCATCCTGGATGGCGAAAACGCCTGGGAGTACTACCCCTACAACGGTTTCTATTTCCTGTCGGACCTCTATGCCGAACTCATGGCGACGCCCAATATCCGCGTCACCACTTTCAGCGATTACCTGGAAATGTTCCCCCAGTCACCCAGGTTCCTGTCCAAGCTTGTGGCCGGCAGTTGGGTCTACGGCGACTTCACCACCTGGATGGGCGACCCGGCCAAGAACCGGGGCTGGGACTGGTTGGTGGCGGCCAAGCGGGCTTTCGACGCGGCCCCTGCTGACAAGCAGGTGGCGGCGGAACCCCTGCTGCGTTCCTGTGAAAGTTCCGATTGGTTCTGGTGGTTCGGCGACTACAACCCGGCCGACGCGGTGGAAAGCTTCGACCGGGTCTACCGCCAGAAGTTGAAGCGCCTGTATGAAACCCTCGGCGCGCCCGCGCCCGGCTACCTGGACCAGCCCCTCTGCCATGGCGGCGGCGGCATGGAATCGGGGGGGGTGATGCGGCGGGGTGTCGATTGAGCCGGTGTTGAGTCCGCGATGACCCTGTTGCAGCGAATCTTCCCCGCCCAGTCGCCCATGTCCTGGCGGGAAATGGTATTCAGCGCCATCACGGCGGGGATCGCCATTTCCCTCAATGCCTGGATCAGCCATCTGCTGCTGCCTGGGGATTATCGGGTCTTCCTGGCCGCCTCCATGGGGGCTTCCACCATCCTTGCCGTCGTCGTCTATCACAGCCCCCTGTCCCAGCCCTGGGCCATCATCGGCGGACACCTGGCGGGCGCCGTTTCGGGCCTGCTGGCCACCGCGCTGATCGCCGATCCGGTGCCGGCCTGCATGCTGGCCATGACCCTGACCGTGCTGATCCAGGTGCCGGCGCGCTGCCTGCACGCGCCGGGGGGCGGCACCGCCCTGTTGCCCATCCTGGGCGGCGCGGCCTTGCAGTCGGAGGGGCTCGGCTTCGTCGTCGTCGTCCTGCTCAACACCCTCGTGCTGGTGGCGGCCGCCCTGGTCTTCAACAACCTGCTGCCCGGCCGGCGCTATCCGACTTCCTTCGCGCCGCGTCCGATTGCGCCGGTCCAGCCGATATTCCAGGAAGAAGACCTGCTTGCCGCCATGCGATCCATGGAGGGCTACATCGACGTCTCCCCGGAAGACCTGGAACGCATCTACGAACACGCCCGCGACCATCTGCGCCAGCACTGGGATGGCGTCGCCGGCAAATGATCTTTCATACCCCGCGCCGGCCCGAGCCGGCGAACACAACCAAGATGAGGTTTTTGTGAGTCGAACCGTTTCTTTCCTCCTGGGCGTCCATGCCCACCAGCCCGTCGGCAACTTCCCGGAAGTCATGGAGGATGCCCACCTGCGCTGCTATAAGCCCTTCCTGGAAACCGTCTTCAAGTACCCGGAGTTTCGCTTCGCCCTGCATTCCTCCGGCTGGCTGCTGGAATGGCTGATGACCCACAAGCCGGAAGACATGGCGCTGTTGCGCAAGATGGCGGAGCGGGGCCAGGTGGAGTTCTTCGGTGCCGGCGACATGGAGCCCGTACTGGCGGTGATTCCCAACCGCGACCGCATGAGCCAGCTGGCCGCCATGTCGGACCGGCTGGAACAGTATTTCCTGCAACGCCCCCAGGGCGCCTGGCTCACCGAGCGAGTATGGGAGGCCACCGTGGTGCCGGCCCTGGCCGATTCCGGCATCCGCTACGTCATGGTGGACGACTACCACTTTCTCTGCGCCGGCAGCGAACGGGACAAGCTCAACGGCTACTACACCACCGAAGAGGACGGCCGCCGTCTGGATCTGTTCCCCATCTCCGAAGCCCTGCGCTACCGCCTGCCCTTCGCGCCGGCCAACGAAGCCGTGGAGTACATCGAGTCCATGGCGGATGAAACAGGCCGCTCGGCGGCCATCTACTTCGACGACATCGAGAAATTCGGCATCTGGCCCGAGACCTACAACTGGGTCTACGAGCGGGGCTGGCTCAAGGATTTCATCGAAGGCGTGCTGGCCTCCAAGGTGATCAAGAGCGCCCACTTCCACGACTACCACCGGGAAGCGCCGTCCCGGGGCGTGGTCTACCTGCCCACCGTGTCCTACAGCGAGATGGGCGAATGGACCCTGCCCGCCGCCGCCGCCCGGCGCTACGCGGAACTGGTCCACACCGCCCAGCACGAGGGCGTGCTGGAACGGGACCGGCCCTTCATCCGGGGCGGCATCTGGAAGAACTTCCTGACCCGCTACCCGGAAGCCAACTGGGCCCACAAACGCATGCTGGGCCTGTCCGCGCGCCTGGCCAGCCTGCCCGCCGACCAGATCCGCCAGGACCTGGTGGAGCTGCTGCACGAATCCCAGGCCAACGACGCCT
>CAZEOR010000456.1:0-2596 GCA_964513695.1 uncultured Thiobacillus sp. | reverse complement strand
CCGGGCATCGCCGACGACCTGATCGCCACCGCCATCGGCCTGTTCGCGGCAATCCCGGCGGTGATTGCCTACAACCGCTTCACCCACGATGTCGATCGGCTGGCGAGCCGCCATGACGTGTTCATGGAAGAGTTCTCCAACCTGCTGCAGCAGGAGGCGGCCCGGACATGATTCCCCGGCGCACGCGCAAGGCGGTCAACCAGATCAACGTCGTGCCCTATATCGACGTGATGCTGGTGCTGCTGGTGATCTTCATGGTCACGGCGCCATTCATCAATCCAACCCAGGTGGAGTTGCCCAGCGTGGGGAAGACTTCGGCCGCGCCGGCCGCACCCCTGGAAGTCATGGTGCGCGCGGACGGCACTTTGTTGTTGCGGGATCGGGGCAATAACGAAACCGGTGAGACGGTGACTGAAGCCGGTCTGGAAGCTGCTGTGCGCGGCCGTCTGAAGGCCCGGCCCGGTCAGCCCATGGTGATTTCCGCCGACAAGAACGTACGTTACGAAGTGGTGATGCAGGTCATGGACATGCTCCAGTCCCTGGGTGTGGGACGCGTGGGGCTTTTGGTGAAACCCGCCCAGCCATGACCCAGATCGGCCGCCTCCAGCATTATTCCTCGGGCGGTCTGGCCCTGCTGGTGCATGGCCTGTTCTTCGCCGCGTTGATGTTCGGTGTGGCCTGGAAAAATCCGCCTCAACTACCCGCTGAGGCGGATCTCTGGGCGGCATTGCCTGAGCCACCCCCACCCCCACCCCCACCGGCCATCGAGCCGGAGCCGTTGCCAACACCGCCCCCGCCCCCGGCTTCAGCAGCCAAACCCAGTCAGGCGGACATCGCCCTGGAAAAGGCGGAAAGGAAAAAGCAGGAAATACTCCGGCGCCTGGAGGAAAAACGCGCGGAAGAAAAGCGCCTCGATGAGGTCAGACAGGCGGAAATACAACGCCAGGCCGAGCTGAAACGCCAGGCCGAGGAAAAGTCGAAACTGGAGAAAGAGCGACTGGAGAAGGAAAAGCGCGACCAGGCCCGGCGTCAGGTGGAACAGGATATGAACCGCCAGATGCAGGATGATCTGGATGCCGAATCCGCCCAGTTGCGTGCTTTCCAGGAGCGCGCCAAGGCCGGGCGTCAGGCTCGCGTCATCAACGATTTCAAACACCGCATCCAGGGCAAGATCCAGTCGTACGTGCGTCTTCCACAGAAACTGCTCGGCAATCCTGAGGCGGTGTTCCAGGTGACGCTGCTACCCAACGGCGAGGTATCCCGTGTGGCTTTGGTAAAGAGCAGCGGCCAGCCGGCCTATGACTCTGAAGTGGAACGCGCCATCCTGAAAGCGTCGCCTTTGCCACTGCCAGGAGAGAAGGAAGCTGCCGCCGTGTTCCGCGAAGGCTTGATACTGAAATTCCGGCCCCTTGATGAAGGCGCTGGGGGAACTTGATCGTTGCTCAATGAGGGCATCGAGCATTCTGATAACATTCCGGAAACCTTCCCCGCCTAGTCCATGCTTTCTCGTCTGATCCTTGCTTTCCTGTTTCTGTCGGCTGGCCAGCATGCCATGGCGGCCATGACCATCGAGATCGTCGGTGGCGCGTCAAACAGAATTCCCATCGTGATCCTGCCCTTTGTACTGAGCGTGCAGGATGTCGCCAATCCCGCCATCGTGGTGGCGAACGACCTGGGGAAAAGCGGATATTTCAAGGTGGTGGAAGACCAGGGTGCGATTTCCCCGGCTGACCCCCAAAGCCTTCCTCTCCCGGCCTGGAAAGGGAGAGGAGCAGATGCCGCGGTGGTGGGCCAGGTATTGCCCGCCGCGAACGGCAAGGTGGAAGTCCGCTTCTGGTTATTGGACACGGTACGCCAGACCCAGTTGACAGCCTTGTCATACACCACCACATCCGCGGGGCTGCGCGCCGTATCCCACAAGATTGCCGACGCGATTCACGAAAAGCTTTTGGGCGAACCTGGCAGCTACTCAGGCCGGATAGCCTACATTCTCAAGCGTGCTGGCCGCTATGAGCTCCAGGTGGCCGACGCCGACAGCCAGAACGCCATAACCGTCGCCGGATCGCCCGAACCCCTGATTTCACCGGCGTGGTCACCGGACGGCCAGAAGTTGGCCTACGTGTCCTTCGAGGACAAGAAACCTGTGGTCTACGTTCAGAATCTGGCCGATGGCAGCCGCCGGGCCGTGGCCCGGTTCCGGGGTTCCAACTCGGCGCCGGCTTGGTTCCCTGACGGCAAGAAACTGGCAGTCACGCTCTCCAAGGACGAAACTTCCCAGATCTATTTCTTGAACCTGGACACCGGAGAGGCCACCCGCTTCACACGGGGTGGCGCCCTGGATACCGAGCCGGTGTTCAGTCCGGACGGGCGCTGGATGTATTTCACCTCAGACCGGGGCGGCACCCCGCAAATCTACAAGGCCGCGCTCCCAGGCGGCGAGGTGAGCCGTGTCACCTTCGAGGGCGGGTACAATGTCTCTCCGGCGCTTTCACCCGATGGCAGGACCATGGCATTTGTGCATCGGCGGGACGGGCGCTTCCATGTGGCCGCCATGGATTTGAGCAGCGGCCAGATGCAGGTGTTGACCGATACCGTG
>CAZEOR010000455.1:0-2597 GCA_964513695.1 uncultured Thiobacillus sp. | reverse complement strand
ACATGCTGGTCGCCTTCATGCCCTGGAACGGCTACAACTTCGAGGACTCGATCCTCATCTCCGAGCGGGTGGTGTCGGAAGACCGCTACACCTCCATCCACATCGAGGAACTCTCGGTGGTGGCGCGCGACACCAAGCTGGGCCCGGAAGAAATCACACGCGACATCTCCAGCCTGTCCCAGGTGCAGATGGGCCGCCTCGACGAGGCCGGCATCGTCTACGTGGGCGCCGAAGTGCAGGCCGGTGACGTGCTGGTGGGCAAGGTCACCCCCAAGGGTGAAACCCAGCTCACCCCGGAAGAAAAGCTGCTGCGCGCCATCTTCGGCGAGAAGGCTTCCGACGTGAAGGACACCTCCCTGCGCGTGCCCACCGGCATGAGCGGCACCGTCATCGACGTGCAGGTGTTCACCCGCGAAGGCATCGAACGCGACATGCGCGCCAACCAGATCATCGACGAGATGCTGCGCAAGTATCAGAAGGACTTGGCGGACCAGATGCGCATCGTCGAGGAGGATGCTTTCGCCCGGATGCGCCGCATGCTGGTGGGCAAGCCGGTCAAGGGCGGCCCGAAGAAACTGGCCAAGGGCGCCGAAGTCAGCGACGAGTACCTGGACAGCCTGGATCCCCATGACTGGTTCGACATCCGCGTCGCGGACGAGGACCTGGCGCGCCAGATGGAAGGCGTCAAGGATTCCCTGGACAAGCAGCGGCTGGAGTTCGACCGCATGAAGGAAAACAAGAAGAAGAAACTGACCCAGGGCGACGAACTGCCCCCGGGTGTGATCAAGATGGTCAAGGTCTACCTGGCCGTGAAACGCCGCCTGCAGCCCGGCGACAAGATGGCCGGCCGCCACGGCAACAAGGGCGTCATCTCCAAGATCGTGCCGGTGGAAGACATGCCCTTCATGGCGGACGGTACCCCGGTGGACATCGTGCTGAACCCCCTGGGTGTTCCTTCGCGGATGAACGTGGGCCAGATTCTGGAAACCCACCTGGGCTGGGCCGCGCGCGGCCTGGGCCTGCGCATCGATGAAATGCTGGCGGCGCAAGCCAAGGCCGGCGATGTGCGCAAGTTCCTCGACAAGATCTACAACGCCTCGGGCAAGCAGGAAGACATCAAGGGCCTGACCGATGCCGAGATCCTGGAGATGGCCGGCAACCTGGCCAAGGGCGTGCCCTTCGCCACCCCGGTGTTCGACGGCGCCCACGAGGCCGAAATCAAGACCATGCTCGACCTGGCTTATCCGAGCGACGATCCGCGCACCGCGCTGAACGGTTTCACGCCGGCCAAGACCCAGGTGCAGCTGTATGACGGCCGCTCCGGCGATGCCTTCGACCGCACCACCACGGTGGGCATCATGCACGTGCTGAAGTTGCACCACCTGGTGGACGACAAGATGCATGCCCGTTCCACTGGTCCGTACTCTCTGGTCACCCAGCAGCCTTTGGGCGGCAAGGCCCAGTTCGGCGGCCAGCGTTTCGGCGAGATGGAGGTGTGGGCGCTGGAAGCCTACGGCGCCGCCTACACGCTGCAGGAGATGCTCACGGTCAAGTCGGACGACGTCACCGGCCGGACCAAGGTGTACGAGAACATCGTCAAGGGCGAGCACAGGATCGACGCCGGCATGCCGGAATCCTTCAACGTGCTGGTGAAGGAAATCCGGTCCCTCGCCATCGACATCGATCTCGAGCGTTATTAATCGGGTCCCAGGAGCAAAGCGAACATGAAAGCCCTACTCGATCTCTTCAAACAGGTCACTCAGAACGAGGAATTCGACGCCATCAAGATCGGCCTCGCGTCCCCCGACAAGATCCGTTCCTGGTCCTACGGCGAGGTGAAGAAGCCGGAGACCATCAACTACCGTACCTTCAAGCCGGAACGCGATGGTCTCTTCTGCGCCAAAATATTCGGTCCCATCAAGGACTACGAGTGCCTGTGCGGCAAATACAAGCGCCTTAAGCATCGCGGCGTAATCTGCGAGAAGTGCGGCGTCGAAGTCACCCAGGCCAAGGTGCGCCGCGAGCGCATGGGCCACATCGAACTGGCTTCTCCGGTTGCCCACATCTGGTTCCTCAAGTCCCTGCCCAGCCGCCTCGGCATGGTGCTGGACATGACCCTGCGCGACATCGAGCGCGTGCTCTACTTCGAAGCCTTCGTGGTCACCGAACCCGGCATGACGCCCCTGAACAAGGGCCAGTTGCTGACCGAGGAAGACTACCTGGCCAAGCTGGAAGAGTACGGCGACGAATTCAAGGCCGGCATGGGCGCCGAGGGCGTGCGTGACCTGCTCAAGGGTATCGATCTGCCCGGCGAAGTCGAGAAGCTGCGTTCCGAACTGTCCAAGACCAGTTCCGAAACCAAGATCAAGAAGTACGCCAAGCGTCTGAAGGTGCTGGAGGCCTTCATGAAGTCCGGCATCCGCCCGGACTGGATGATCCTGGAAGTGCTGCCCGTGCTGCCGCCGGAACTGCGCCCCCTGGTGCCCCTGGACGGCGGCCGCTTCGCCACCTCGGACCTGAACGACCTGTACCGCCGGGTCATCAACCGCAACAACCGTCTCAAGCGCCTGCTGGAACTGAAGGCCCCGGACATCATC
>CAZEOR010000454.1:0-2606 GCA_964513695.1 uncultured Thiobacillus sp. | reverse complement strand
GCGCGAAGCCAGCTCGGGGAAACCGGACTGAAAAGCCGTCATGGCCGCCGTCTCACAATTGCGCTTTTCACCCATGACGGAGGCATCCTTGGACGCCGTCCTGGCGATTGAGCAGCAGGCCTACAGCCACCCCTGGACGCGTCGCAACTTCGCCGATGCCCTGCAGGCGGGGTATGAATCGGTTTTGCTGTGCTCCGAGGATGAAGTGCTGGGCTACTTTGTGGTCATGCCGGGCGTGGAGGAGGCGCATCTTCTCAACCTGGCCGTTGCCACCGACGCGCGGCGCCAGGGGCTGGCCAGATGGATGTTGGAGGCCGTCGCGCTGTGGGCGCTCCAGCGCGGTGCCCGACACCTGTGGCTGGAAGTGCGAACGAGCAACGCCGCCGCCCTCGGGTTGTATCAGTCGCAGGGCTTTCGGGTGGCGGGGCGCCGCAAAGCCTATTACCCCGCCGGGCAGGGTCAGCGTGAAGACGCGCTGGTGATGAGTCGACCGCTGTAGCACAGCGCGGTAGGATTCGACGATGGGTGTGAATCTTGACGCTCGCCAACGCGCCATGCTGGCCGACATGCGCGTGCCCTGGATTTGGCCGGTGGCGGAGCATGCTATCAATGTAGTAGCTGCTCGTGGAGATGAATCGGGCGACAAAGCCCAAATTCATGCCAAAACACCGATCTTGACGCCGCGTGCGCCGGAATCGGTGCGAACGCCCGATCCGCCGTCACCTTCCGGGAAGAGGGTGGACATGGCTGAACGGGGTTGGGCAGCGCTGGAGGCGTTGGTCGGCCCCTGCACGGCCTGCAAGCTGTGCCAAGGCCGTACGCAAACGGTGTTTGGCGTGGGCCCGGCGCCCAGCGCCGCCGGCCAGCCGCCGGGCGTGGATTGGCTCATCGTTGGCGAGGCACCCGGAGAGAATGAAGACAAGCAAGGCGAGCCTTTCGTCGGCCAGGCCGGCAAGCTTCTGGACAACATGCTCAAAACGGTAGGCCTCTCGCGCAGCGGCCAGGGTGAGTACGCAGGGCGGGCGCTGCAGGGCGCCTATATCGCCAACGTCATCAAGTGCCGTCCTCCCGGCAACCGCAACCCCGAGCCTGCCGAGATTGCCGCCTGTGCTCCGTATCTGGTGCGCCAGATCGAGCTGCTGGCGCCCAAGATGATTCTCGCGCTGGGGCGCTTTGCCGCGCAAACCCTGTTGGCCGAAACCGTGGAGGGTGTCCAGGCCTTGCCGTTGGGCAAATTGCGCGGCCGCGTGCACCGCTGGCGCGGCATTCCGGTGGTGGTCAGCTATCACCCGGCGTATCTGCTGCGCAGCCCGGCAGAGAAGGGCAAGGCCTGGGCGGATCTGTGGCTGGCGCTGAAGACGTGGCAAGCCGCGCAGGAAGAAATCGCGCAGGGCCTGTGACCGCCGCCACAGGGCGCGGTACAGCAACGTAAATACTGCCTTGTTGTGCGTGCCCCAGCCGTGCTACCTTTCATGACCGGATGAGTTGGGGATATCAATCAACATGAGCACTTTGTTCGCGCATTCGCCGATGGCTTTTCCCGCTTGCGCGCGCCCGCGTAGTCTGGCCCTGGCCCTTGCGAGCGCCTTCATGAGCGCTGGGGCTGCGCTGGCGCAGCCGGCGGGCCTGCAAGTCCTGCAAGGGGCGGCCAGCGTCAGCGCCAGCGGCAAGAACCTCACCATCACCACCAGCAATGGAGCGGGCCTCAACCACAGCGCGCTCAACTGGCAAAGCTTCTCGGTTCCCGCCGGCTCCGTCACCCGCTTCGAGCAACCGTCTGCCGCCAGCACCAGCATCAACCGCGTCACGGGAGCCGACCCCAGCGCCATCCTCGGCACCCTCACCTCCAACGGCAAACTCGTCCTCGTCAACCCCGCGGGCATCGCCGTTGGCCCGGGTGGTGTCGTCGACACAGCCGGCTTCACCGCCTCCACGCTGCGCCTGAGCGACGCAGACGCCCTTGCCGGACGCCTACGCCTGGACGGCAGCGCCGGCGCCGGCCCCATCGCCGTTGACGGCCACATCGTTGCCCGTGGCGGCGACGTCCTGCTCATCGCCCCGCAAATCAGCGCCGGCCCTGGCGCCCTCATCCAGGCCGCCGATGGCGCAGTCATCCTCGCGGCAGGCCAGAAACTGGAAATCCGCGGCAGGGGCCTGGACGGCATCGTCTTTGAGGTTCAGGCGCCCGAAGACCAAGCCGTCAACCTCGGGAAAATTGAAGGCAACGCAGCCGGCATCTTTGCCGGCAGCCTGCGCCACAGCGGCCAAATCGACGTCCAGGCCACGCAAAGCGATGGCGGCAAAGTCATCCTGCAGGCATCCGACAGCACCACCGTTGACGGCGCCATCCGGGCGCAGCGCCTGCAAAACATCGGAGGCCTCATCCAGGCCACCGCCGCGCAAGTCAAACTCACCGGCAACGCCAACCTGGACGCCAGCGGGGCGGCGGCGGGAGGACAAATTAACGTTGGCGGGGGTTGGCAAGGCAAGGACGAGGGCATCCGCAACGCACAAGCCACGCAAGTCGAAGCGGGAGCGCGGCTCAACGCCGACGCCACGCAAAAGGGCGACGGAGGAACGGTCACGGTCTGGAGCGACGGGCTCAC
>CAZEOR010000453.1:0-2628 GCA_964513695.1 uncultured Thiobacillus sp. | reverse complement strand
CGACCCCGCCCAATTACCAGGAGTGCTACTACGAAATCGCGCAAACGCCCAACTTACAAAGGTTTCCTGAAGACCATTTGCGGCAGATTGCCCTGGCCCTGACGGCCCAGAATAGAGCCCAACAAGAACAGCTGGATCAGTTGGATGTCGCCATTAGACGTCGTAGTTGGCAGGGTGTGAAAGATGCCCTGACTGAGTTTGTCAAACAAGCCGCAGCCTCTGGGTCAAACGGCAAGGCCCTGGATCTTCGGGCTGTGCCAGAGGTGGCAAGTATTTCAGCTAGGGAGTTCCTGCCCAAGCTTGCATCCCTCATTGAAAGCGTACGACCTGCCCTGGCGGGTGATGACGAGGGTTTTGCCGAGCAGATAGCGGGGTTGTTGCAAACCCTCCGCAACCCCAGAGCGGATATACGGGAGGTCAGCAACGAACTGAATATCTTTAGCCGGCGCTTGTCCTTTGCTGCCGAGGAACAAGTTGAGATCAAGCAGGCTTTGCTCAGATTGCTGCATGTCATCATTGAGAACATCAGCAAATTGATGCTGGAAGACACCTGGCTAGAGGGCCAGATCGCTGCACTGTTGGACGCGGTGAATCCGCCGCTCAGCCTGCGCCGCCTGGATGATGTGGAACGCCGCATTCGCGACGTGATGTACAAACAAGCAGCGGCGAAAGAACGGTCTCTCGAGGCACAAGCAGAAATACGCCAGATGTTGGGGACGTTTATCGAGCGGCTTTCGGCGATGAACGAGTCCAGCACGACATTCCAGGGCAGGATGGAGGACAGTGCCCGGCAACTTGAGCAGGTCAAGACACTCGAAGACCTCGTTCCCCTGTTAAAAGAAGTGATCGGCGCCACTCGGGCCATGGCCGAGGATACGGCCAGAACGCGCGAGGAACTCGGTTCCCTGCAACAACATGTCCTGGCCACCGAAGCGGAAATCGCCAAGCTGCATCTGGACCTGAACAATGCCAGCGCCATGGCACGCCACGACCCCTTGACCAATACCCTGAATCGAAAGGGCCTGGATGAGGTCATGGTGCGCGAGATCGCCGACATGCAACGCAAGGGAACATCCCTGTCTCTCGCCTTACTGGACGTCGACAACTTCAAGAAGCTCAACGACCAGTTGGGACACACGATGGGGGATGCGGCGCTGGTTCACTTGGTGAGGGTTGTGCGCGAGTGCATGCGACCCTCGGATTCCCTGGCCCGCTACGGTGGGGAGGAATTTGTCATTCTGATGCCCGACACGCCGCTGGAAGAGGCCATTACAGCCATGACCCGTCTACAACGGGAGCTGACCAAGAATTTCTTTCTTGCAGGTAATGAAAAGGTCTTGATCACCTTCAGTGCCGGAGTTGCCCAGTTGGCTACGGACGAATCCCAGGAAGGTGCGTTGAAGCGGGCTGATGAGGCGATGTATCTGGCAAAGCGTTCTGGCAAGAACCGCGTCGTGGCTGGCTGATTCGATATGCCCGGCAACGATTTCTTGCAGCAGCAGGATGGGGCCAATGATCAGGACTGGGTCTGGAGTATGGCCCTGTATGAGCATCTGTGTAGTCTCAGCCGTGATGACCCTCAGAAATTTGAGCAGGAACGCGCTCGACTGATCGAGGAATTCATCTCTCGTTCAAGCAATCAGAAGTTACGCTGGCTTCAGATGCGCATCGACTTCATGCGCCGTCATACTCACAGCCCCCTGAAGGTGTGCATAAACCTGTCCAACATGATGTGGCAGTCCGTCGATGACATGAAGAGACGCTTGATCGAACTCAGAGATAATGAATAGCTGTAATGGCCGATTGATGACGGTCTGGTTTGGATTTCATCTGGCCGAAGTTCCAGCTAAAAAAACATTGAATTTCATTGCACACTGAGGCGCCTGCGGTCAGTCAATTCCGGTTGCTGCAGCCCTTTGCGTAGCTGTCCTTTTCCCCTTCCCCTTGCAAGGCCTCCCCTTGCCCGTTAAACCCTTACCCCTGCCCGGCCATGAGGGCAGGCCCTTTGGGTAAGGCCCTTCCCCTTGTCGTTTGGGATCCTTTGCCGGTCCCTTTCGCTGCAATCCGAACGGTCCGGCCGAGTCGGCCACAGCCCATGCCGTGCTAACACGGGGCCGTCCACCACGTCACGGCAAAAGGCGACAAATCGATTTCCCTTTTCGGGGCGACGGACTGATCCCCTGTCTCTAATCTTCACTCCCGCTGACACCTCCTCCTTCGCGCCCCCTTCGGGGGGTTCTTTTTGCCGGCGGCAAGGAAGACCCAAGTGCAAACACCGCTTTTCACAACATGGACCCCTTCGTCCGCATGGTCGCGGTCATGACCTTGGCCCTGTCGACCGGGGCGTCGGCCTGCTGGGACGAGGCCGCCCGGGCCCATGGGGTGGACCCATGGCTGCTCTATGGCATCGCCTCGGTAGAGTCGGGGCTCGATCCACACGCCCTGAACCTGGGCCATCTTCAGCGCACGGGCTCCTACGACATCGGCCTCATGCAGATCAACTCGCGCAACCTGCCGGTCCTGGCGGAACTGGGGATCGCGCCCGAGCACCTGTGGGACCCCTGCACCAGCATGCAGGTGGGCGCGCGCATCCTGCGCGAGAAGATCGACCGCTACGGCGACACCTGG
>CAZEOR010000452.1:0-2643 GCA_964513695.1 uncultured Thiobacillus sp. | reverse complement strand
CGCCTGGGCGGCCGGTTCCGACGCTCCCGAAAAACCCGAAGTCAAGATCGGCTTCATCCCCCTGACCGATTGCGCCAGCGTGGCCATCGCCGCCGAGAAGGGCTTCGACAAGAAGTACGGCCTCAAGATCGTGCCCAGCAAGGAAGCCTCCTGGGCCGGCGTGCGCGACAAGCTTTCCAACGGTGAACTGGACGCCTCCCACGTGCTCTACGGTCTGATCTACGGCCTGCAACTGGGTGTGGGCGGTCCCAAGAAGGACATGGCCGTGTTGATGAACCTGAACCACAACGGCCAGGCCATCACCCTCAACAACCAGATCAAGGCCAAGGGCGTCACCGATGGCGCCGGCCTGGCCAAGCTGGTGAAGGCGGAGCCCAAGGAGTGGACCTTTGCCCAGACCTTCCCCACCGGCACCCACGCCATGTGGCTCTATTACTGGATGGCCACCTACGGCATCGATCCGTTCAAGGACGTGAAGATCATCACCGTGCCGCCGCCCCAGATGGTGGCCAACATGCGGGTGGACAAGATGGACGGCTACTGTGTCGGCGAGCCCTGGAACGCCCGCGCTGTGTGGGACAAGATCGGCTTCACCGCCGCCACCACCCAGGACATCTGGACCGACCATCCGGAAAAGGTGCTGGGCACCACCCTGGAGTTCGTCCAGAAGTACCCCAATACCGCCCGCGCCATGGTGGCCGCCATCCTGGATGCCTCCAAGTACATCGACGTCATGGCCAACCGGCCCGAAGTGGGCAAGATCATCTCCGGCAAGGCCTATGTGAACACCGAATACGAGGTGATCGAGGACCGCATGCAAGGCAACTACGACAACGGCATCGGCAAGAAGTGGAAGGACGCCAACTACATGAAGTTCTTCAACGACGGCGCCGTCAACTTCCCCTACCTGTCCGACGGCATGTGGTTCCTGACCCAGCACAAGCGCTGGGGCCTGTTGAAGGATCACCCGGATTACCTGGCCGTGGCCAAGTCGGTGAATCAGATCAAGCTGTACAAGGAAGCCGCGACGATGGCCAAGGCGCCCGTGCCCAAGTCGGAGATGCGCAGCCACAAGCTTATCGACGGCGTGGTGTGGGACGGCAAGAACCCGAAGGCCTATGCGGACGGGTTCAAGGTGAAGGCGTAATCACTCCCCTCCCCAGTCGGGGGAGGGGCAGGGGGAGAGGGAGCAACGCTCGATTCCGCGTCAACGCCGGATCACCCCGAGTTCCCTCTCCCCAGCCCTCCCCCGGTGGGGGAGGGAGCAAACCAGGAGTCGGCCATGAGCGCAGTGACATTCAACGAAGGCAGTCTGAAGGACATCATGAACAAGCCCGATACCGTGCCCGCGAGCCCCGCCCCGGTCGAAACCCCGGCGAAGCCCAGGCCTACCCCTTTCTTCCAGACCGAGCGGGGCCAGGCCCTGCTGGAATCCTTTGGCAACTTCTTCCGCGCCGTCCTGCCGCCCGTGATTGGCCTGCTTCTGTTCGTCCTGCTCTGGCAGATCGTCTCCAGCAGCGGTGGCGAGCATGGCTTGCCCGGTCCGGCCAAGACCTGGGAATCGGCCAAACTCCTGTTTGCCGATCCGTTCTATGACAAGGGCCCCAACGACAAGGGTATTGGCTGGAACATCCTGCATTCTCTCTACCGGGTCGGCGCCGGCTTCGGTCTGGCGGCCCTGGTGGGCATTCCCCTGGGCTTCATGATCGGCCGCTTCAAGTTCCTCGCCGGCATGACCTCGCCCATCATCAGCCTGTTGCGCCCCGTGTCGCCCCTGGCCTGGCTGCCCATCGGCCTCTACGTGTTCAAGGAGACCGAGCCCGCCTCCCTGTGGGTGATCTTCATCTCCAGCATCTGGCCTATCATCCTCAACACCGCCGCCGGGGTGTCCCGGGTGCCCCAGGACTACCTGAACGTGGCCCGGGTGCTGAACCTGTCCGAATGGAAGATATTCACCCGCATCCTGTTTCCCTCCGTGCTACCTCACCTGATGACCGGCATCCGCCTGTCCATGGGCGTGGCCTGGCTGGTGATCGTGGCGGCGGAAATGCTCACCGGTGGCACCGGCCTGGGCTTCTGGGTGTGGGACGAGTGGAACAACCTGAACGTGGAACACATCCTCATCGCCATCTTCATCGTCGGTATCGTCGGCCTGATCCTGGAACAGGCGCTGGTGCTGATCGCGAAACGGTTCAACTACGAGTGATCGGACACTGCCATGCACAACTACCTGCACATCGAGAACGCCAAGATGGTGTTCGACACCAAGAAGGGCAAGTTCACCGCCCTGACCGACATCAACCTGACCGTGAAGCAGGGCGAGTTCATCGCCTTGATCGGCCACTCGGGTTGCGGCAAGTCCACCCTGCTGAACCTGGTGGCGGGCCTCACCGAACCGACGGAAGGCATCCTGCTGTTGTCGGAACGGGAGATCAGCGGCCCCGGCCCGGAACGGGCGGTGGTGTTCCAGAACCACAGCCTGCTGCCCTGGCTCACCTGCTTTGGCAACGTCCATCTGGCGGTGGAGCGGGTGTTCGGCGCCAAGGAATCCAAGGCCAAGCTGAAGGAGCGCACCCAGGCCGCCCTGGAACTGGTGGGCCTCTCCCACGCCATGCACAAGCATCCCAACGAGATTTCCGGCGG
>CAZEOR010000451.1:0-2666 GCA_964513695.1 uncultured Thiobacillus sp. | reverse complement strand
AGTGTCCCGATTTGCCGCCCAGTTTTTCCAAAAGCCGAACCGATTCGATGACCATGCCGCGATCCACTGCTTTGCACATGTCATAGATGGTGAGCAGGGAGACGCTGGCGGCGGTGAGCGCTTCCATTTCCACGCCGGTCCGACCTACTGTCTCGGCCATGGCGGTACAGTCGATGGCGTGGGCGGCCTCATCCAGATGGAAATCCACCGTGACCTTGGTGAGGGGGATCGGGTGACATAAGGGAATCAGATCGGCGGTGCGTTTCGCTGCCATGATGCCGGCCAGACGGGCTACGCCCAGCACATCGCCTTTCTTTGCCGCCCCGTCGCGGATCATGGCCAGCGTCTCCGGTCGCATGACAATGCGACCCGCTGTCACCGCAACACGGCGGGTTTCCGGCTTTTCTGCCACGCCCACCATGATGGCGCGGCCCTGTTCGTCAAAATGTGTAAAGTCGTTCATGGCGCCGGGGAACTGGATTGAAGGGCAAGTATCATAGCGCCATGACATTGATCCGCTCCATTGCAACGGCCCTGCTCATTGCCTACCCGGCCGGCATCATCACCAGCAGCACCGCCTGGGCCATCGAACTCTACGACGTGGTAAATACGGCCAAGACCATAGACTTGCCCGATCTGGGGGAGGTGTCGCGCGCGGCCTTGTCCGAAGCCCAGGAAGACCGCATCGGTCGCGAGATCATGAGTCAGATCAGGGAAAGCGCCGATTTCCTGGACGACGCGGTCATTACCGAATATCTCGAGAACCTGGGTGATCGGCTGGCTGCGGCTTCCCCCAGTCCTGGACGGCATTTCGAGTTCTTCCCGGTGAAGGATCCCAGCATCAACGCCTTCGCTTTGCCTGGGGGATATGTGGGGGTGCATACCGGTCTTATTTCCGCGGCCCGCAACGAGTCCGAATTAGCAGGTGTGCTTGCCCACGAGATATCCCACGTCACCCAGAATCACATTGCCCGGATCGTGGACAACCAGAAATCCGCCGGCCTAGTCTCCCTGGTGGCTCTGGCCGTGGCGATCCTCGCTGCCCGTTCCAACAGCCAGGTTTCACAGGCCGCGATAGTCGGCGCTCAGGCTGCCAGCATCCAGAGCCAGTTGAATTACACCCGGGAGAATGAGCGGGAGGCAGACCGGGTCGGCTTGCAAACCATGAACGCCGCCGGCTTTTCACCCCAGGGTATGGCAAGCTTTTTCGAGCGACTGCAATCTCAGGGGCGTGTCTACGAGAACAACGCGCCATCTTATCTGCGGACCCACCCGCTGACTTATGAGCGCATCGCAGACATGCAGAATCGGCTGAGTCATCTCCCATATCAGCAGCATGCGGATAGTCCCGAGTTTCCCCTCATCCGGGCGAGGGTTCAGGCCAACGAAGGCGAAGCCAAGGATGCGGTGGCTTTCTACGAGATCCAGGTCCGGGAGAATCCCACACCCGCCGCATGGTACGGCCTGTCCCAGGCCAGCATGCGTGTGGGAAATACCGCGCGGGTCGAGCAGGCCCTGGCCAGGATAGACGGTCCTTTGGCCAAGTCTCCTCTGGTCGCCGTGGCCCACATCGATCTGGCTCTGGTACGGAGCCAGATCGATGCGGCTCTCAAACTATCCCAGGCGGCACTTATTCAGCACAGTGCCTATCGCCCGCTTGCCTATTTGCGCGCAAAAACCCTGCTCCGGGCCAACCGTGTCCAGGAGACCTTGAAATTCCTGGCCGAACAGCAGCGTACCTGGCCGTCGGATGCCAATTTTTTTGTGCTTCGGGCCGAGGCGCACAACATTCTGGGTCAACCTGCGCAGGCCCATTTGTCCCAGGCTGAAGCCTACGTTTTGATGGATCGTCTCGGGGCTGCCATGGAGCAATTGCAACTGGCCCAGCGGGCTGGCAAGACGGATTTCTTCACGCTCTCCATCATCGATGCCCGCTTACGCGAACTGCGCGAGCGGCAGCAAAAAGAACCACCCGGTGAGCCGGGCAGAGCCGGCAAGTAGCCCAGGCCGAAGTCCACCGCTTGACCTCTCCAACCCCCGTCCGCCTTGGAGGCCGGCATATCTGGTAGCAACATACTTTGACCAGAAAATATCGTACTAAAACCGTACTAAATTCCAGGCTTGACCCTTGTTCGACTCCTGAACTTGGGCATATTCTCTGCCGGCCCATAAGGGTCTATGACAAAAGTCATAGTCAACCCAACCTGAATTTGATCGAGGAAGGAGACGTCATGCGGAAACGCGCTTCCGTCATTACCGGGGTGCTAGCCGCCCTGCTCGCTACAACAGCCTTGGCCCAGCAGCCCAAGGGCGAGACGGGTAAGGACATTGCATACAACCGTTCCAAGGGTAATTGTCTGGCTTGTCATGGCTTCCCGACCCTGCCCGACGCGGAACAGACCGGTAACAGCGGCCCGCCCCTGATCGCCATGCCAGCCCGTTTCCCCGACAAGAAAGTGCTGCGCGACAAGGTATGGGATGCAACCGCTTCCAATCCCAACACCTTCATGCCCCCCTTCGGCAAACACGGAGGCTTGACCAGTGAAGAAATCGATAAAGTCGTCGATTTTCTTTATGGTTTGTAATCACCCCAACACTTGGAGAGACACAAATGAACAATCTGCGCAGGAACGTACTGAAGGGAGCTGGCGCTGCCAGCGCGGTCA
>CAZEOR010000450.1:0-2668 GCA_964513695.1 uncultured Thiobacillus sp. | reverse complement strand
ACGACTCCAACGCCCGCCGCCACACCTCCTTCGCCAGCGTGTTCGTCTACCCGGAAGTGGACGACTCCATCGAGATCGAGATCAACCCGGCCGACCTGCGCGTCGACACCTTCCGCGCCTCCGGCGCCGGCGGCCAGCACATCAACAAGACCGATTCGGCGATCCGCATCACCCACGTGCCCACCAACATCGTGGTGCAGTGCCAGAACGACCGCTCCCAGCACAAGAACCGGGCCGAGGCCATGTCCATGCTGAAGGCGCGCCTGTACGAGGCCGAGCTGCGCAAGCGCCAGGCCGAGCAGCAGAAGCTGGAAGACTCCAAGAGCGACATCGGCTGGGGCCACCAGATCCGCAGCTACGTGCTGGACCAGTCGCGCATCAAGGATCTGCGCACCAACTACGAGGTCGGCAACACCCAGGCCGTGCTGGACGGCGACCTGGACGGCTTCATCGAGGCGAGTCTGAAACAGGGCGTATAGATCGTAGAAACGCCCGCCCCACCGACCATTTTGTGTCACAAGCATTATACTTGTGACACATCCACGCTCCGGAGCCTCTTCATGAAAGAACTCACCATCCGCGAAGCAAGGGAAGGCTTGTCTCATCCCGATGCCATGTTCGCCGACACCGAGGAAGTCCTGGTGGTGCGCCGAGGCGAGCCGGTGGCACGCATCCTGCCGGTGACTCCAAAGCGCAAGGTGCGCTCCCTGGCGGCATTCCGCGCCAAGCAGCCCATGCAGACCGTCCCGAGCGAAGTCCTGCTCGCCGAGGACAGGGAAGACCGCTGCTGATGCTGTATGTGGACACCAGCGCCTTGATCAAGCGCTATATCACCGAGCCCAACAGCGATGAATTCGAGGCGTTCTTCATGGCGCGCACGCCTTTAGCCATCAGCCGCCTGACCATGGTGGAAGTGCGTTGCAGCCTGGCGCGCCGGCGCCGCAATGGAGACATCGGCGCGGACCTTGAGGAGCAAGCCATGGATGAGGTACGCACCGACATCCTGGACGGCGTTCTGGATATCCACCCGGTTGGTGACGACCAAGTGGCCAAAGCCTTGCACCTGATTGGTCAGGTGGCGCCATTGCCGCTACGGACTCTGGACGCGCTTCACCTTTCCATCGCCCAACACCTCCACGCCGAGGACTTCGCCACCGCCGACCGTCAGCAGGCGGATGCCGCGCAAGCCCTCGGTTTCAACGTTTTTACATTTTTCAACATGAAGTCATGACCGAATCCGCCACCCCCACGCCCCAGCTAGACGAAAACCAGATCATCACCGAGCGCCGCGAGAAGCTCGCCGGCATCCGCGCCTTGGGGCAAGCCTTCCCCAACGATTTCGAGCGCACCGATTACGCCACCGACCTGCACGCCGCCCACAGCGAAGTCACCAAGGAAGATCTGGAAGCCGCCCCCGTCACCGTGCAACTGGCCGGCCGCATGATGCTCAAGCGGGTCATGGGCAAGGCCAGCTTCGCCACCCTCCAGGACATGTCCGGCCGCATGCAGATCTACGTCTCGAAGGAAGCCATCGGCGAGGAAGCCTACGACGCCTTCAAGCGCATGGACCTGGGCGACATCCTGGGCGTGTCCGGCAGCTTGTTCCGCACCAAGACCAACGAGCTGACCATCCAGTGTTCCTCGGTGCGCCTGCTCACCAAGGCCCTGCGCCCCCTGCCGGAGAAGTTCCACGGCCTCACCGACCAGGAACAGAAGTATCGCCAGCGCTACCTGGACCTGATCACCAACGAGGATTCCCGGCGCACCTTCATCGTCCGCTCCAAGGTCATCCAGGCCATGCGCGAATTCTTCACTTCCCACGGCTACCTGGAAGTGGAAACGCCCATGATGCATCCCATCCCCGGCGGCGCGAACGCCAAGCCCTTCATGACCCACCACAACGCCCTGGACATGCAGTTGTTCCTGCGCATCGCCCCCGAGCTGTACCTGAAGCGCCTGGTGGTGGGCGGCCTGGAGAAGGTCTTCGAGATCAACCGCAACTTCCGCAACGAAGGCATTTCCACGCGCCACAACCCGGAATTCACCATGGTGGAGTTCTACGAGGCCTATCGGGACTACCGCTACCTCATGGACTTCACCGAGCGCATGTTCCGCGACATCGCGCAAAAGGTGCTGGGCACCACCCTGGTGCCCTACCAGGGCCACGAGATCGACCTGGGCGCCCCCTTCGCTCGCATGACCGCGCTGGATGCCGTGCGCCACTACCACCCGGAACTGAAGGACGCGCCCCTGCACGACAAGGACTTCGTCCTGGCCGAACTGCAACGCCGCAAGATCGGCCACCGGCCCCACGACGGCCTGGGCGGGCTGCAACTGACCCTGTTCGAGGAAACCACCGAACACCTGCTGATCCAGCCCACCTTCATCATCGACTACCCGGCCGAGACCTCGCCCCTCGCCCGCCGCAACGACGTGAACCCGGACATCACCGACCGCTTCGAGTTGTTCATGGTGGGCCGTGAAATCGCCAACGGCTTCTCCGAGCTGAACGACCCGGAAGACCAGGAAGCCCGCTTCGACGCCCAGGTGGCCGCGAAGGAAGCCGGCGACGAGGAAGCCATGTTCAAGGACAAGGACTACATCCGCGCCCTGGAACACGGCCTGCCCCCCACCGCCGGCGAAGGCATCGGCATCGACCGATTGATCA
>CAZEOR010000449.1:0-2679 GCA_964513695.1 uncultured Thiobacillus sp. | reverse complement strand
CCGGAGAGATGGCAGAGTGGTCGAATGCACCGGATTCGAAATCCGGGCGAACTTCCACGCCACGTAGGGGAGGCGCGGTGTTGGTGGGTAATTCGTGCCATCAAGGCGCCTCAATCAACCCTTTGAGCGCCGCTTCCAGCTCCACGATGTAGCCATCCCGCGCGGCGCAGTCCGCCAGGCGGCAGCGGAGCCATTCCTGGCGGGATTCGTCGCGGGGACGGCAGGGGATGGGGGCGGTGGGGGCCTGGACCTGGGGGCGCACCGGGATCGGCACCGGGGCCGGGTCACTCGGGGGCGATGGGGAGGCGCAGGCTGTGAGCAGGGCCGCGAGCGGTATCGACCAGCGTGGCGAGGGCATGGCATTCGTCCTGGGGCAGGTTGAGGGCGTAGAGGGCGCGGGCTTTGTCCTCGGCCCGGGCGCGGGCCTGGGCGGCGCCCTGGCGGGCGGCTTCGTAGGCGGCGGCGAGTTCGTCCGCGCGGGCCTTCCAGGCACGGACCTGGACGGACTGCACGCCCAGGGTGTAGGCGCATTGGCCGTGGGCGCTTTTCTCGTCCGTGAGGGCGGACTCGGCGGACTGGATGGCGAGGTGCTGCCAGGTGAACAGGGCCAGCAGGCCCAGGGTAAGGACAGCGGCGGCGCCCCACTTCCAGGCGGGGTGGATGAGGTCGGAGGCGGTGAGCATCACATCTCCTTTTGCGTTTGATCCCCCGTCCGCTTGACCGCCTCCCGCGCCACCAGCGGCGCCAGAATGGTCATGACGGCGGTGCCGAACTCCGAGAGGGACACCGCCTCGCCGGTCCAGGCCCGGGCGGCGAACACGGTGAGCATGGCGGCGAAGGCCAGGGCGACGAAGAGCAGGGTGTGGGAGGCGCGGCCGGAGGTATCGCGGATGGCAGGCAGGCGGATCATGGCGCGACCTCCTGGCAGATGTGCCCATGCACCGGCTCGCGGCTGCCGGCGTCCCAGGCGTAGACGTCGAACCCCGGGCAGGTTTTATGCACGTCCGGCAGATCCCGGTGGCCGAGGACGTGGACGATGGGCCATTCCTGGCGGATTCGCTCAACCAGGCCCCGCAGGGCGACCCATTGGGCTGGGGTGAAGGCGTCGGTGCCGACCAGACAGACACCGATGGAATCGGTGTTGTGGCCCACAGCATGGGCGCCGACTTCGTCCATGGCCCGGCCGCTGTGGATGCAGCCGTCGGTGTCGATGACCCAGTGATAGCCAATGTGCCCCAGTCCCGGGTTCCACTCGGCCCGGCGTTTCCAATCGCGCTTGAAGCCGCGCTCCCGGTGCCATTCGTCGATGACCTGGGTGGCGGACAACCCGGTGGTGGACAGCCGGCGGCCGTTGGGGCTGGCGGCGCAGTGGATGATCAGGCGGGAGATGTGGCGGCTCATTTATGGGCCTCGCACAAGGATAGCCGGCGCTCGAAGTTGCTCACGTCGGCACGGATGGCGGCCACCGCGACGCGGTCCGCGACGCCCTGCTGGATGGTGTTGTTGAGCATGGAGACCTGCGTCTTGAGCACGTCCACGTCGGTTTTCAGCGACACCGTGGTGGACAGACTCCAGCCCAGCAGGGCGATGACCATCACTTGCAGGATGGTGCCGATGTGCTGTTCGATGCGTTCTGGCATGGGGTTCGGGGCTCCGTTGTCTCGTTAATTGTTGGCAAGGGATTCTTCGAGTTTCATATCACCAGCATTCAAACCCGAATTGTTCCCGCGCCACCGTGGCGCGCTCCTGATAGCGCGGGTCTCCCCAGTACACCTGGGCGGTACGTTCGTAGCCCTTGACCATGGCCTCCATGGAACGACAGCGGCGATAGAAGTCGTTGCGGCGCCGCTGTTCTTCGGCTTCTCTTATGGCGCGGGCTTGGCGGGCAGCTTCTTCGGCCTTGCGGATTTCCTCAACAGCGGCGATTTCGACTTCTGCCAGCCGGCTGGCGCGTGCCACGTCTTCGGCTGGAGGTGATGGCGGTAAGGCAAAATCGTCCTCGTCGAGCACGTCGGCATCTCCCATGGCCCAGGGTGGAGCCTGGGCGCATGGCACATCCTGGTATAGCGTGCGGCCGTCGGTCAGATGGCAGACGTAGATCCCGGCCCAGGCGGGATGGCACAACAACAGGACGATGAGGAGTGTTTTCATCGTTTGTGGGTCGCTACGACAATGCTGCGGTTGGTGAAGGAGCGTGAGCCGCCAGACTCCTGTTTGAGCGCGTAAGTGTGGGCGCTGGTGTCGCCTGGGGCGTCGGAGACAGTGAACGCGAACGGCCCGCCCGGATAGAGAGATGTGAACGAGAAGGTGGCGATCACTGTAGAGTCGCGGTAGAGCTTCAGGGTTTGGGTGGTATTCGCGGCCGGCATCACGCAGAAATCAATCACCACCGTGGGGTTGCCCGATCCGGAGGCGTGACTCGCTGCGCTAACGATCGTGTCACCATTGCTGAAGCTAGTGGACGATTCCGCATAACTGCTGTTGACCTTGCTGATGGCGTCGGAAACGATGTTTCCTGTCGCGATAATCGAGCCACCCACGGAGAGGGTGGACCCATCCCAGCGGATATAGCTGCTGCTGTTGCCAATGTCGAACTTGTAGGCGCTGCCCGTGTATCCCAGCCAGAATCCAGCGGTGGCGCCGCCGGAGCTCTTGCCGTTGCTGGCAATAGGCCCGCCG
>CAZEOR010000448.1:0-2680 GCA_964513695.1 uncultured Thiobacillus sp. | reverse complement strand
GGCGAGCGAGGTTGCCGGGTGATGCT
This sequence comes from uncultured Thiobacillus sp., assembly GCA_964513695.1. Taxonomy (GTDB): domain Bacteria; phylum Pseudomonadota; class Gammaproteobacteria; order Burkholderiales; family Thiobacillaceae; genus PFJX01. The sequence goes on along the minus strand of CAZEOR010000448.1, from coordinate 2,654 downwards.
GGAGTTGCCCGCCGGCGGTTAGCCCGGCGCGCTCAGAACGGCAGCGTCAGGGTGAGATACAGGGTGTCGGGCGCAGACGTGTTCTTCGCGGCCAGCGTGGTGGCCGCCACCAGGGAAACAATGGCCGGGAAGCGGTTCTCTCCGCGCAGATAGCCGGGAATCCCGTTCCAGCTCACGCCCAGGTAACCCAGCAGGAAGTGGAAGTCGCTGCCGATCTCCAGACCGGACACATCCTGGCCGGTGGGTGAGGAGTAATGGTCCTTGCCACCCCGTGCGTATTCCAGACGGCCGGAAAAGCGCCAGGGTCCGCTGGAATAGCCGGCTTCGGCGGTGACTTCCACCGGATTGGTGCGGTCCCGACGCAGGCGCTCCAGGCGGGTTGATGGCACCAGCAGTTCGCTGGCGCTGCGCGCCCGGGCGGTCACGTGGTCGGCCAGTTGCACGGTGTACTGGGCCGACAGCAGCAGATCCCAGTTCGGCGCCGGCCTGCGGGTGTGCAGCACGCCCAGCAGGATGTCGTCGGTGCCATCCCCAAGCACCATCTGCATGAGATCGTTGGGGTCGGGTTGTCTGGCGACGCCGAAGCGCAGGGTGGGGGCGAACACGGTGGCGTGGTTCTCGCCCTTGTCGAAGCGCCAGCGCAGGCCGACCAGTGGGTCTAGGGCGCTGTGCCAGGTGCTGGTTTGCACGGGTTTGTAGCCGAAGCCGAACATCGGATTGGAGAGCAGATTCTGGACATCCTGAGTCCCGAGCGCTGGCGTGCCGGGCGGCAACAATGCGAGCGGCGCATACGGACTGTTGAGACCAGAGACGGGCAAAGCCGGATTGAAAAAAGGATTGGCGCCAAGATTCGAACCGGAGACGGAAACCCGGACTTTATTCACTGCTTCGCCATAGCCCACCTGGAAGCCTATGGTGATGTCATCGGTCAAGCCGTAACCGAAAGTAAAGCGGGCCTGTTTTCCAGTCATGCGTGCGGAAAGATCACTGGTACCCAAAGTCAAGCCAGGCGGCAACAGCGTAGGGAACAACGTACTGTCCAGGCTCAAGTTGTCGTAGTCGGAAAACAGCGCCTGCCGGTCGCCCCGGCTGTTGAATTCTTCCCCGGCCAGGCTGAATCGGGTTTCAAAGCGCACAGCCGAGCGGCCCTTGGGCAGGATGTCGGCGCCCAGGGCGCCGGGGGCGGCGAGTTCCTGGGCGTGGAGAGTCGGCGACACGAAGGGGGCCAGGCAGGACAAAAGTAGAAAGAGCGGAGCTTGGCGGAAAAAACGCGCGAAAGGGCGAGACATTGTTATTCCTTTTATCCCCCGTCTCGGGGGTGTCGCTGGTTTTGAAAAGCCGCTATTTTGCAAGAAAAGAGGACAAAAAATGAAAACCTGTCTCCTGATCGAAGACGTGCCCGAGGCCAGCGAATGGCTGGGTCAGGCCGTGCAGGCCAGTTTTCCCGATGTCGCCGTATCCACTGCCGCCAGTCTGGCGGAAGCGCGCGCCTGGCTGGCGGCCAATCCCGCCCCCGCGCTGGCTCTGGTGGACCTGGGGTTGCCCGATGGCAGCGGCGTGGACCTGATCGCCGAATTGAACTATCGCACCCCCAGTACGGTTTGCGTGGTGGCCAGCATCTACGACGACGACCAGCACATCTTTCCCGCCCTGCGCGCCGGCGCCCAGGGCTACCTGCTCAAGGACCAGGGCCAGGACGCCATCGCCGAACTGCTCAAGGGCATCATCGCCGGGCGGCCGCCGCTCTCCCCCGCCGTGGCGCGCAAGATGCTCAGCCATTTCCGCGTCGCGCCGGAACTTGCCGCCCCCGTCCTCACGGAACGGGAGACCGAGGTGCTGCGCCTCATCGCCAAAGGCCTCACCACCGCCGAGGTGGCGCGTCTGCTCAACATCAGCGCCAACACCGTGCCGTCCTACGTGAAAGAGATCTACCGCAAGCTCAACGTCTCCTCCCGGGCCGAGGCGGCGCTGACGGCGCGCAACATGGGGCTGGTGTAAGAAAATTCGACACCCCGGTGCGGGGGATGCCGCCGGGACGGGCGGATGGATAGGCTTCCATTCAAGTCAATCCATTTGCTCCCAAGAGGAAATCACCATGTCCATGCAGTCCGCCCTGCCGGCTTCCCTGGTCGCCTTCCTGGCCCTGTCTTCCGTCGATGCCGGCGCTGTCACCTACACCGTCACCGAAATCCCGCGCTATCAGGACCGCTACACCTACGCCTGGGACGTGAACGACAGCGGGAAGGTGGCAGGCTACGTCGCCAACCAGGGCAACCAGAACATCTACTACAACCTGCCCTTTACCTGGACACAGGCTGGCGGCATTTCGAGCAGGCCAGCATTGGGCGCCACCATCGCCGGCGTCGGGGGCGCGGGCACCGGCGGCAAAGCGGAGGCCATCAACAACAGCGGCGTCATGGCCGGCTATTCCTTCACCGGAGTCGGCAACGCCTTCCACGCCACCAAGTGGGATGCGAACGGCAACGCCATCGACCTTGGCACTATGGGTGGCAACTGGAGCGAGGCTTTCGACATTAACAACGGCGGTCGGGTGGTTGGCTATTCCTACAACGCCGGCAACACACAGATGCGCCCGGTGGTCTGGAGCGCCAACGGCACCCCCACCGATCTCGGCAGCCTGGCGGGCGGTCCGG
>CAZEOR010000447.1:0-2696 GCA_964513695.1 uncultured Thiobacillus sp. | reverse complement strand
AGGGCGTCCGGTAGGGCAACGCGCCGGCCCGGGCCGGCCACAGGGCATCCAGTTGTTTCTTCATCGCGCCATAGGCACGCCGGTAGAGCGCCAGATCGGAACTGCCCGCGTCGAAGAAATACGTGTCCGGGAAAAATAGGCCTTCGGGATGGGACTCACCGCCACCGACAGCCTGGAGCAAAGCCCCGGCGGTCATGCCGGCGCTGTCATGACGCAAACCCGGATGGGCATCCACAGCCTGCCGCATCTCGTTGAAGGTCCAGCCTTCCACGATGGTGAGCTTGCCCAGCACCATCTCGCCCACCGTGATCTTGCGCAACAGGGCCGCTGGCGTGACCGGCCCGTCCAAGGCATAGCTACCCGCCTTGATTTCTCCGGCCAGCCCGCGCAAGCGTGCGACCAGGACGAAGGCCCAGGGGTTTTCCAACGCGCCCACCGCTTGCATGTCCCGGCTGGCAGTCTTCAGCGTGGCACCGCGCTCCACGGAAAACGCCAGGGGGTAGGCCACGCCCTGCACGCCCATGGGGGTGCTGGTGTAATGAAACAACCAGGCGCCCAGCCCTAGACCGGCGAGGAGCGACAACATGACGATTCTTGAAAGAAGTCTACGCATCCAGCAATTCCATCAGGCGAGGGCTGATCAGGGGTTCGGGCCAGATTCTCGCGCCCAGCCCGGCCACTCTGCGCAGGCCGAAAAGACTATTGGTCAACATGACTTCATCCGCAGTCAGCAAGGTCGCCAGATCGAAGTCCGTTTCCTCGACGATCATCCCTTCCTCGGCGGCCAAGCGCATCAGCCGTGCCCGAGCCACACCCGCCACCCCGCAAAGACGCAGGCTCGGCGTTTGCAGACGGCCGTCCCGCCACGTGAATAGGTTGCTCATGACACCGGAAACCACCCGGCCGGACTGGTCCAGAAGAATGCCCTCGGCGATTGACGGATCGTTCCATTCCGCACGCGCCAGGACATTTTCGAGACGGTTCAGGTGCTTGATGCCGGCCAACGCGGGTTGCCGTGCCAAACGCAGATCGCAGACCCGGATGTTCAGCCCTTCCCCGGGGTATGGCGGATCCCCCGCTGCCCAACAAGCCAGAATTCGCGTACAGCGCTGAGGACTGGGTGGGCGGTAACCGCGCGGTCCATCACCCCGTGTCACGGTAAGACGCAGCACACCTCGAATCGGTAGGGGCTCAATCCTCGCCAAATCCTCATCGAGGCGCGCCACATCGGGACAATCCAGGCCAAGACGGGCACAGTCTTCGGCGAGTTTGGCCAGATGATCCGGCCACCAACGGGGCCGGCCATCAGCGATACGTATGGTGCGAAACACCCCATCACCATACATCAGACCCCGGTCCATCGCGGCGACCTGGGTCGCCGCAAGGCCGTTGACCAATATGCGGAGGGGAATGTCTGGTTGATCAGCCATCGAGCCAACCCGATGGCCGAACTCAGACCTTGCGGAAAATCAGCGTGCCGTTGGTACCGCCGAAGCCGAAGTTGTTCTTCAGCGCCAGTTCGATCTTCATGGGCCGCGCGACGTTGGCGCAGTAGTCCAGGTCGCACTCCGGATCCTGCTCGAAGATGTTGATGGTGGGCGGCGAAACCTGGTGATGCACGGCCAGGGCAGTGAACACGGATTCGAGGCCACCGGCGCCACCCAGCAGATGTCCGGTCATGGACTTGGTGGAGTTGACCACCAGTTTGCGCGCGGCATCGCCGAAGGCCAGCTTGATGGCCTCGGTCTCGTTCTTATCGCCCAGAGGCGTGGAAGTGCCATGGGCATTGATGTACTGCACTTCATCCGGGTTAATGCCGGCGTCACGCATGGCGTTGACCATGGATCGCTTGGGCCCGTTGGTATCCGGCGCGGTCATGTGGAAGGCATCGCCGCTCATACCGAAACCGGCGATTTCCGCGTAGATGCGCGCACCGCGCGCCTTGGCGTGCTCATATTCCTCCAGCACCATGACCCCGGCGCCCTCGCCCAGCACGAATCCGTCCCTATCCTTGTCCCAGGGACGGCTGGCGGTTGCCGGATCGTCGTTGCGGGTGGACAGCGCCTTGGCGGAAGCGAAACCGCCCACGGCCAAGGGACAGACGGTGGATTCGGCGCCGCCACAGACCATCACGTCGGCGTCGTTATGCTCGATCATGCGGGCGCTGGTACCGATGGCATGCAAGCCCGTGGTGCAGGCGGTGACCACAGCCAGGTTCGGGCCCTGGAGCCCGAACAGGATGGACAGGTTGCCGGAGATCATGTTGATGATGGTGCCGGGGATGAAGAAGGGCGAAATCTTGCGTGGCCCGCCGGCCAGGTAGTCGCTGTGCGTTTCCTCGATCATCGGCAGACCGCCAATGCCCGAACCGATGTTTACCCCTATGCGATCGGCGTTTTCGGCAGTGACCTGCAGCCCCGAATCGCGAAAAGCCTGAATGCCCGCCGCCATGCCGAAGTGGATGAAAACATCCATCCGGCGTGCTTCCTTGGCCGACAGGTAGGCTGCTACGTCAAACCCCTTCACCTCGCCCGCGATGCGCGCCGAGAATGCCGAGGCATCGAAGCGGGTGATCGGCCCGATGCCGCTCTTGCCGGCGATCAGGTTGTCCCAGGCTTCAGGAACAGTATTGCCAACCGGCGAGACCAGACCCAGACCGGTGACGACCACACGGCGTCGCGTCACGATGAACTCCG
>CAZEOR010000446.1:0-2703 GCA_964513695.1 uncultured Thiobacillus sp. | reverse complement strand
CCAGGAGGCTTAAGTGATCCCGGCAAGCATCAACATCGTTTCCGCCAGCCAAACTGGCGAATACCGAATCAGCCTGGTTTTTGATGACAACAAGGTGCAAGAGGTTGATTTCAAGTCCTTCTTGCTGCACTCCCACCATCCAGAGATTCGGGCTTACCTGGCCCCCGAGCGTTTTTCAGCTTTCAGGGTTGAGCATGGCGACCTGGTGTGGGGCGACTTTGAACTGTGTTTTCCGGTCATCGACCTTTACCGCAACACCATTGAGCACAAAGAAGGCATGGCTGCAGCGGCATAGCCGACAGGGCCAGTCTGTATCCCCGGACTGTCACCCCCCACCTGTCATCCCCAGCCCCCCCAGTCTGTCATCCCCGCGCAGGCGGGGATCCATGCCTTTCTGCACCAGTTGCAAGCCTTTTCCCCTCTCCCCAGCGTAAAACGGCCATAAGCCGCTATCAAAACAATAACACCACCATGTCCCCCGCAACCCCTCCACATCGCCATCATCGGCCTCGGCTAAGTCGGTCTGCCGCTGGCGGTTGAATTGGGCAAGCAGTTTCACACCCTGGGCTTCGACATCAACGCCCAGCGCATCGCTGAGCTACAAGCCGGCCACGACGGCACGCTGGAGACCACCGCCTCCGGGCTGGTTTCCAAGCGCTGATGGCGAATTAAATAGAGCTACAATTAAATCGTGCTGACCGTCATCGAAACACCTGTATTCCGGCGCATGGTGGAGGATGTCTGGAGCGATGCCGAAAGAGAGGCGTTCATCGTCTTCATCAGCGACAACCCAACGGCCGGTGATGTCATTCCCGGTGCCGGCTCTCTGCGCAAGGTGCGCTGGAAGCGCGAGGGCATGGGCAAAAGCGGCGGTGCGAGGGTGATCTACTACCTCCGGCTTGCCGGCGGCGAGGTCGTGCTGGTGGCGGTCTACGCCAAGGCCAAGTTTGACAACATGCCGGTCGAAGTCTTGAAATCGTGGAAGGAGGCCTTTGATGCCTAAAGTCAAAATGGACGAAGAAAAGAAAGCCTTTGCGGCCGATGTGCTGGAATCCATCGCCCAGGCCAAGCGGGGCGAAGCCGCGCGCACCCATACGCCTGCAGACATCGCCGCCTACAAGGCCCGGGGTCGCCCAGTGGGCAGCACCAAAGAAGACACCAAACAAGCCGTTACCGTGCGGTACAGCCCCGACGTCCTGGCGGCGTTCCGTGCCACGGGCGCCGGCTGGCAGGCCCGCATGAACGACGCTTTGAAGGACTGGCTCCAGACACACTCGCCCGTATGAGTGGCACGAACTGCGATCTTCCAGATCGCCAGTTCCAAGACCTTTAGCCCCCTCCCCAGCGCCAATAAGTCACCAGGCGCTATCAAATAATAATCATCCCCATGTGCGGCATCGCCGGCCTCTACACCTTCAGCGCCGCCGCCCCTCGGCGGACCAGGTCCGGCGGCGCACCATCCGCGACCTCATGGCTGCGCGCGGGCCTGACGGCCTGGGTGAATGGTTTTCTGAAGACGGCCGCGTCGCATTCGGCCACCGACGCTGATGCACAATCGTTCGTCATCACAGGTCACCCTTGGAGCACGCAATGAACAGAATCACGCTGGAGCCAGGCAAGCGGGGCGGCAGGCCTTGCATCCGGGGGCTGAGGATCACCGTTTACGACGTCTTGTCGATGCTGTCGAGCGGAATGACGCAGCAGGAAATCCTGGATGATTTCCCCGAGCTTACGCACGAAGACATCCTGGCCGTGCTGGCCTATGCGGCCGACAGGGAGCACCAGGTTCACTCCCTGAAAGTTCAATGAAACTCCTGCTGGACGAAAACCTGTCGCGCAGGTTGGTGCCTTTTCTTCAGCACGACTACGCGGGCAGCACCCAGGTTGTGCTGCTCGGCATGGAATCCGCGACAGACCAGCAAGTGTGGCAACGAGCCAAAGATGAAGGGTTTGTGATCGTCACCCGCGACGCGGATTTCCAGGAACTGTCGCTGGTCTGGGGCCAACCACCCAAAGTGATCTGGCTTAAGACCCCCAATCCATCCAGGGCGGGCACACTCAAAGTGCTGCTCGACCACAAAGAAATGATTGAAGAAGCGCTGGTCGCTCAAGACATGGCGTCCGTCGAAATTGCCCCTTGAATGGTCCTGCGATCGCAAGCAAACCGCGTCCATCCAGGCCCTACGACAGTTTTCAGTACCTTTCGCCCAACCCCCAGCGCCAAACGGTCATCAGGCGCTATAAAAAAATAACCACCCCATGTGCGGCATAGCCGGCCTCTACGCCTTCAGCGCCAGCGCCCCGCCGGCGGACCGCGCCGAGCTGCGCACCATCCGCGACCACATGGCCGCCCGCGGGCCGGATGGCCTGGGCGAATGGTTCTCCAGCGACGGGCGCGTGGCGTTCGGCCACCGCCGCCTGGCCATCATCGACCTGACCGAAGGCGGGGCGCAGCCCATGCAGAGCGCCGACGGCCAGCTCGTCATCACCTTCAACGGCGAGATCTATAACTACCGCAAGCTGCGCCGCCAGCTGGAGGGCCTGGGCCACGTCTTCCGTTCAGACTCCGACACCGAGGTCCTGCTCCACCTGTATCAGGCCAAAGGCACGGGCATGCTGCAAGACCTGCGCGGCATGTATGCCTTTGCCCTGTGGGACGCCCGCAAACAAGCCCTGCTACTGGCGCGCGACCCGTTTGGCATC
>CAZEOR010000445.1:0-2704 GCA_964513695.1 uncultured Thiobacillus sp. | reverse complement strand
AGGACCGGTGCACAATCCCATCGAGATGGCGTCCAACTGGCCCGAGGTCATCAACAAGCTGTCTCGAGATGCTCAATATAAACATGACTTCGCGGTGATCTGGCGGGATGGCATCACCGGGCCAAATGTCCAAAGCGCCATCGCGGAATTCGAGCGCAGCCTGATTACGCCGGATTCACCCTTCGACCGTTATCTGAAGGGGGATGTCCAGGCCCTTTCCACCGAGGCTCGCAAAGGCTGGGATCTGTTCCGCAATCTGGGCTGCATCGCCTGCCATCAGGGTGTGAACATGGGGGGCAACATGTACGCGAATCTGGGGGTCATGGGTGACTTTTTCGCCGATCGGGGCAAGCCGCTCGTGAAGAGCGATCTCGGGCATTTCAACGTAACGGGTCATCAGGAGGACAGGCATGTGTTCAAGGTGCCCTCGCTGCGCAATATCGCCCGCACGGCCCCCTATTTCCATGATGGTTCCATCGATAAGCTGGAGAAAGCGGTGGAAACCATGGCCCGCTATCAATTGGGGGTCACTCTGTCCGCCCCGGACAAGAGTGCGCTGGTGTCCTTCCTGCAATCCTTGAACGGCCGTTTGCCCGGGAGCATGCCTTGATGCGTATGCGTCAGGCCCCGTTGTGGCTGCTGATTGCAGTCCTGGGTGCGGCCCTGGCTGTGGGGCTTTTTCTGCCCGCGGTTTTGGCTGAGGTGGCAGGTCATGAAGCCTTGCGTGCCCGCCTGGAAAGCCTCCAGACGGCGGAAAGCCGGTTCCGTGAGTTGATCATCCGTTTGCGCCACGGCATGACCAACAATTACGACGAGGCGAATCTGTGGAGCAGCCGTATCCGTAGCGATCAGATGGCGTTGGCCAGGGAAGTTGGTTCTGATAGCAGTCTGCTGGTTCTGCTCGCGCGATACCAGCGTGCAGTGCAGTCCCAGGAGTCCCAATTTAATGACTTCAAACTTCGCAACGCCCTGGTACGCAATTCTTTGCGCTATTTCCAGAACGATGCCGTCAATTTCATGCGGAGCCTGCCCAATGACCCTGGAGGAGACGCCCTGCACCACGAGCTGGTAGCGCTCAACAACGCCTTGTTCCTGCAAGCTCTTGGTGAAGGCCGGGAGGTGGGCGAAGTGGCGGAAGCCACCCTGGAGAATCTGCGCCCCCTGGTGGTCGCCCTGGACCAGACGCTACGCCTCGAATTCGGCCGCCTGTCACGTCACGCGGAAATAATCAGCAAGCACAGCCCGGCACTTGAAGCTGACGTGCAGGGCCTGATCCACGGCGAGGGCAAGGATGCTCTGGCCAGGTTGGCGGAGACCAACCATGCCATGTTGATTGATGAACAGATGCGGGCCGGACGCTATCGGGCCGGACTCTTGGTGGGGCTCGTGGTATTGACCCTGGCCCTGGCTTTGGTCGTGCTGCGTTATCTGGATAGCCTGCGCCAGCGTGCCAAGGATCTGGCACTGGCCGGCACAGTGTTCGAAAGCAGCCAGCAGGGCATCATCGTCACCAACAGCCGGGGCATTATCGTGCGCGCCAACCCCGCCTACTGCCGGATGAGCGGATACAGCGAGGCGGAACTCCTGGGCCAGAATCCCCGCATCCTCAAGTCCGGGCTCCAGGATGCGAGTTTCTATCAGGAATTGTGGCGGAGTCTGATCGAAACCGGACGCTGGCAGGGCGAAGTGAAGAACCGGCGCAAGTCCGGCGAGCATTACATGCAGTGGATCAACATCGATGCCGTCAAAGCCAAGCCGAATGGCAAGAAAGATGAAGAAGGCGAGACCCTGTTCGTGGGCATTGCCTCGGATATCTCCGAATTGGTGGAAACACGGGAGCGCCTCGCCAGCCTGGCCTACTACGACACCCTCACCGGCCTGCCCAACCGGGTTCTGTTCCACGACCGCCTGCGCCAGGCCTTGGCCCAGACCCGGCGCGGCAAGGAAACGCTGGCCCTTATCTTTGCCGACCTGGACAACTTCAAGGCAGTAAACGATACCCTCGGCCATGCCGCCGGCGACGAACTGCTCATGATCATGGGCGAACGCCTCAAGAAATGCGTCCGGGAATCCGACACGGTGGCCAGACTGGGTGGCGACGAATTCGCCATCATCCTCATGGATGCCTCCGGGCCCCAGGAAATGGCCCGGTTGGCCGGGACCATCGTGGAATCCCTGTCCGCGCCCGGCAAGGTTCAGGGCTATGAAGTGACCAGCGGGGCCAGCCTGGGCATCACCTTCTACCCCAACGACGGCGAAACGCCGGAGGAGTTGCTCAAGAACGCCGATGTGGCCATGTACCGGGCCAAGGAACGGGGCCGCAACAACTACCAGTTTTTCACCGGCGACATGGCCAGCAGCGTGGCCGAGGCGCTGCGCATCGAACATGGCTTGCGCCATGCGCTGGCGGCGGGCGAACTGAGCTTGCACTACCAGCCCCAGATCTGCCCCGATACCGGCGCGGTGGTAGGCGCGGAAGCCTTGCTGCGCTGGGAATCGGTTGAGTTGGGCCGTGTCCCTCCCACCCGTTTCATCCCCGTCGCCGAGAAAAGCGGCCTGATCACAGAACTGGGCTGCTATGCGTTGAAGGAGGCTTGCCGCCAGTGCGCCGAATGGCGGAATGGACTGTTGCCCGACTTGCGGGTGTCGGTGAACCTGTCGGCCGCCCAATTCCGCCACGAGGGACTGGCCGAGCGGATCGAGG
>CAZEOR010000444.1:0-2712 GCA_964513695.1 uncultured Thiobacillus sp. | reverse complement strand
CCAGGTCGGGCGCCCCCAGGGCGGCGTAGGCGGCGGCGAAGCTGAAGCCGGAGGCGGTGCCGAGCAGGAAGTAGTTCACCACCGTCAGGGGACTGGCCCATTCCTGCAGGAACTTGATGGCGGCGTAGATCATGCCGGTGCACAGGAACAGGGCCAGGGTGGCGGCCACGCCGGCCGCGCCGACGCTCAACGCCACCTGGCCGGACAGGCCCACGCCCCACAGGTCGGCATCGAGGCCGAGCCAGTTGACCAGGGCGTAGAGGGCGATCAGGCCCATGACCGCCGGCAAGGCGATGACTTCCCGTGATAGCCAGGAGGTGCGCCATTTGGTGGCCGCGCGCCAGGCGCGCTCCGGATGGCCCAAGTGGAAGAAGGAGGCGAGCAGCCCGCCGGCCAGGAACAGCACGGCGATGAGCCCACCCAGGGCGTAGTAGCTCCCCGGCTGGGCCGGCAGCACGTTGACGCTGGTGTAGGCCTGGCTGGAGAACAGGGCGAGGAACAGGCCCTGGCCGACGCCGAGGAGGGTGGTCAGCAGGACGACGGATATGGCGGGGTGCATCGTTACAAACTCCAAATTCGGTTAACTCCCCTTCCCCACCGGGGGAGGGGCTGGGGGAGAGGGAGCCCGGGTGGTATTGCCGCGGTTGCTCCCTCTCCCGCCCCTTCGGGGCACCCTCCCCCGGTGGGGGAGGGGAATAAAAATTACATCAGCCAGTCGTCCAGCGTGGCGTCCTTGCTGACTTCGTGGCGGATGTCTTCCTTCTTGAGCGGGTTGTCGGCGCGCACCAGTTCATCCTCGTGGATGCGCAGCTTGGTCTTGCGCCGGGGCAGGTAGTGGTTGGCCGGCTTGGTGCCCCACTCGGGCATGAGCGGATAGCCGCCGTTCTCGCGGATGGCGATGGAGACGGCCGATTCCGGGTCGTGGACATCGCCGAAGAGCCTTGCGCTGGTGGGGCAGGAGATCACGCAGGCGGGCTTCCTGCGGTCTTCCGGAATCGTGGTGTCGTAGATGCGGTCCACGCACAGGGTGCACTTCTTCATCACCTGCTGTTTTTCGTCCAGTTCCCGGGCGCCGTAGGGGCAGGCCCAGGAGCAGTACTTGCAGCCGATGCACTTGTCGTAATCCACCAGGACGATGCCGTCTTCCTTGCGCTTGTAGCTGGCGCCGGTGGGGCAGACCGGCACACAGGGCGGGTCTTCGCAATGCAGGCAGGATTTCGGGAAGTGCAGGGTCTCGGTGCAGGGATATTCGCCCACCTCGTAAGTCTGCACCCGGTTGAAGAAGGTGCCGGTGGGGTCGTTGTCGTAGGGGCGGTCGTCAAACAGGGGACCGGCCTCGCCGGAAGTGTTCCACTGCTTGCAACTGGTGACGCAGGCGTGGCAGCCGACGCAGACGTTGAGGTCGATGACGAGGGCGAGCTGGGTCATGGTTGTGTCGTCCCGATGAAAGCAGCACGGCGTGGCTGGACGAAAGCGCCGGCCAGTGACGCCCTCCCCCTTTCGTAAAGGGTGAATGAGGGGGATTTGACTGAGGCGGATATGCCGGCCGGGGAGAAATCCCCCCTGGCCTCCCTTTGGGAAAGGGGGGAAGCGCGGTGGGCAAGTGGACGCATGCTCAGCCCCCCTTCTTGCCGAACAACCCGGCGAAATAGTTCTGCCATGCCCGCCTCGGCGTCGTGCCCGGCGCGGGCGGCACGGCGGTGAACTGGGGCCAGGTTTCCCCGGCCTCGTCGGCAGACGCCTTGTAAATCCGCACCCGCACGTCGTACCACGCCGCCTGCCCGGTCACCGGATCGGAATTGGAGACGTGCGCGCCGGCGTCGTGGGCCGGCAGTTCCTCGGAGATCAGGTGATTGAGCAGGAAGCCCTGCTTGCTCTCGTTGGCTTGCGGCCCCAGGTTCCAGGCACCGGCGGCCTTGCCGATGGCGTTCCAGGTCCACACCGTGCCCGGCTCCACCGCCTCGGAATAGCGGGCCAGGCAGCGCACCTTGCCCCACTGGCTTTCCACCCAGATCCAGTCGCCGTCGCCGATGCCCTGGGCGCGGGCGGCCTTCGGGTTCACGTACAAGTAGTTGTAGGCGTGGATCTGGCGCAGCCAGGCGTTCTGGCTGTCCCAGGAGTGGTACATGGCCATGGGCCGCTGGGTGAGGGCGTTGAGCGGGTAGCGGCGGGTATCCACCAGCCCGGTCTCCAGGGGCTCGTAGTAGAAGGGCAGCGGGTCGCAATAGGTCGCCACCCGATTGGCCAGGCGCGCCGGGGGCCGGCGGCCACTGCCCTTGCCCTGGGCGGCGAGGCGGAAGCGCTGCAAGACCTCGGAGTAGAGGTTGAGGGTGATGGGGTCGGCGTAGCGGATCAGGCCGTGGGCGCGCGCCCAGTGCAGGTAGCCCTTGTTCCAGTTGCGCATGTACTGATAGGACTTGGGCAGTTCGTGGTGGAAGACGCAGTCGTGGCGGGCGTACTGCTCCCACTGGCGGGGGTTGGGCTCGCCCTTGGGTTGATGGCCAACAACAGGGCGCCGTCGGTGGGTAGATGAACCCCGCTCAGGCGTCGGCTTCAAACCAGTTTTCGATGACAAGTCCCGTGAAATGGGTAAAGTCCGCGCGGTTGCGGGTGACCAGAATCAGGTCATTGACGGCGCTGATCGCCGCGATCTGGGTGTCAGGGTAGGCCGGTGACAGGCCCGCCTGACGCAGGCGAACGCGCTGCTCGGCT
>CAZEOR010000443.1:0-2743 GCA_964513695.1 uncultured Thiobacillus sp. | reverse complement strand
TCGGCGTTATGGCATCGGGCATTGGCCATGCGGATTTCTCCAACACCGGCACCTTCGGAATTACTCTCCCTGGCAACCTCGTTTCAGACTCAGGAACGGGTTACATGGCTGCCGCTGTACCCGAGGCCCACGAATGGGCGCTGATGATGGCCGGTCTCGGCTTGATCGGTTTACGCGCCCGGCGTTGGAAAAAGACTCAACGCATCGTGGCCTGAACGGCTACAAGTCCTTGCTCGGATCCCTATCCAGGATGGACCGGCGTTGCTCAATCCGTTGGATCAGTTCATCCGCCGAGAAACGGATGGAAGACTGATCCAACCGGCCCGAATAGCGCTGGGCCAGCAAGGTTTCCGAAGTGGTTTTCCACGTATAGCTCTGGTTCTCGAAGGTGACGCCCTTCAGATTGCGAATCAACTCGGTCTGGACTCGTCCATCACCGTATTTACTGCGCAAAGCTTTGGTTACCTGGACGAAGTGTTTTTCCTCCAGATGAATGGTGATGCCCGTAAGCTTGCCGTCGTAGTAGAAGAAAAACAGGGATTTAATCGGCGCCCCGGCAATGGTTTCCTTCTCCTGGGCGCGCAAGCTGCAGATGGTATCCGCCGCCGGCGTTCTTGCCGTGTGACACTCATACCGAGGATTGCTGGCGACAGTAGCGATGCCGGAGCCCAGTTCGATGCCTTTGAAACCGAATTTCTCGGGCGGTGCGGCGACAGCAGAGGAAAAGACCAGCGCCAAGCCAAACAGAAATGCGGGAAGATGCAACACGTTCAATCCATTTCCTCGATCCAGGCCTGCTGGATGGCTTCCAGGATTTTTTCGCCGGAACGGTTGGCGTCATCCGAGAAATCGGGCAGTTCCATCACCCAGCGATGCAGATCGGTGAAGCGCACATAGCGCGGGTCCACGTCGGGATGATGCTCGGCCAGGGCGATGGCGATATCCAGGGTATCTATCCACTTCATCTCAGTGCCCTCCTTCCTTCACCATATTGATGGTGTATTTCGGGATTTCCACCACCACGTCCTCCTTGCCCATCAGGGCCTGGCAGGACAGCCGGGAGGTGGGCTCCAGGCCCCAGGCCTTGTCGAGCAGATCGTCTTCCAGTTCGGTGGCCTCGGACAGGCTGGAGAACCCCTCCCGCACCACCACGTGGCAGGTGGTGCAGGCGCAGGATTTCTCGCAGGCGTGCTCGATCTCGATGCCGTTTTCCAGCAGGGTATCGCAGATGGAGACCCCTTTCTGAGCGTCGATCACGGCGCCGTCAGGGCAGAGTTCCACGTGGGGCAGGACGATCAGTTGGGGCATGAAGCTTCCTGTTGAGTGGTTTTGTTCAGTTGACTGGGCAGGGCGGCCAGCACGCCATCCCAGAATTCGATGCGCGCTTCCACGGCGCGCACGGCGGCTTCCCGTGCCTCGGCGATCTTGAACAGGTCGCCGCCGCACAGGCTTTCAAGCAGGCGCAGGGACAGGGGCGCGTGAAAGTCCTCGTCCAGGTGGATATGCCGCTTCAGATAGTAATGGAAGATGGGGGCCTGTTCCTCGGTCACCGCCATGCGTTGCAGAAAGGCGCGGAACATGGCGGGAATCACATGTTCCCGGCCCAGGGCCAGGGCGGCGGCCACGGCGTGGGGCTGATGGGTGTCGAGGTAGGCGAAGGTGATCCGGTTGAAGCGCGCGGAAGGCTCCGGCGCCAAGTCCGAGACCAGGGCGGCGTCGATACCCTCGCGGCCGGCGATCTTCACGAAACGGGCCGGCGTATCGGCATCGGCGCCGATCTCGCGCATGGCGCCCAGGTACAGCGCGAAATGGCTGGAAAATTCACCGGGGGCGCCGGGTCCGGTCTCGTCGGTCTCCTCCTCCAGCACCAGTTCGTTGATGAAACGCTGCACCGTGGCATCGGCGCCCGGGGTCCAGGGCCAGCGGGCCGGCGCCACGGTGTGTTGCAGGTACTTGATGAGGGACATGAAGTCCCACACGGAGTAAACGTGGTGGTCCATGAACACGCGCAGGTCGTCCAGGCTCCGCACCGCGCCATAGATGGGATGGCTGTCCAGCCGATGTTGCAGGGAAACGATGAATTCGGGTTCGAACAGGCTCATGTCAGTACCGCCCGGCCGTTCGAAGGATCTGACACGCCCCCTCGGGAGACAGCGAACGCGGTGAGCATGAAGGTCGTTTCATTCAGATCTCCAGTTCGTCCAGACGGTGGCCGGTGAGGGCCTTTCTGACGCTCATGTCCATGCGCCGGGCGGCGAACTCCACGGTGCCGTGGTTGAGGGCCTCGGTGGCGCGCTTGACGGCGGCGAGATCGTCTCCGCCCAAGGCGGCCCTGAGCGCCGCCAGATAGTTGTCAACGGCGGCCCGCTCATCGGCCGACAGCAGCGTATCGCCGTTTTCGGCCAGGGCGGCTTGCGTGGCTTCGACCAGACGCTGGCCGTCCACCTTGGCCTCGGCCAGGTTGCGCGCCGTCATGTCGTCCTGGGCGTGGGCGTAGGAGTCGCGCAGCATGGTCGCCACTTCGTCGTCGGTGAGCCCGTAGGAAGGCTTCACGGCAATGTGGGACTCGATGCCCGTGCCCAGTTCCCGCGCGGTGACGGAAAGCAGGCCATCGGCATCCACCTGGAAGGTGACGCGGATGCGCGCCGCGCCCGCCGCCATGGGCGGAATGCCGCGCAGTTCGAAACGGGCCAGGCTGCGGCAATCGGACACCAGTTCCCGTTCGCCCTGCACCACGTGGATG
>CAZEOR010000442.1:0-2746 GCA_964513695.1 uncultured Thiobacillus sp. | reverse complement strand
GACCCAGGCCTGGTAGTGGGCGTTCTCGGGCTTGTCCACGGCGGCCTGGGGGGCATAGTTGCGGCTGATCGCATAGTAGTGGGTATCGCCGTCAACCTGACGCTGGAACTCGAAGACCGCGCTGGCGATGTCCTGCTTGCTGGCCAGGTCCAGGCCGACGGTGCACTCCTCGCCGCGGAATCCGTCCAGGGTGAGGGTTGTATCGGCGCCCTGTTGCAGGTTGTGGAGGTTGAGCCAGGGGCTGGCGGCTTGTACCCAAACGTTGAGATGTTTGGTCTTGAAGACGTTTTGCTTGCGGGGATCGGCTTGGGCGTCGCGCTGCTGCAAGCGCAGGAATTCGGCATCCACCGAAATGTCGTAGTTCGGGTTGGCTTTGATGATGGCGGCTTCGCCGGTCCAGTCGTCGTCTTCGTCGATGGTGAAGATGATGCCGAAGCGCTGATCGTTTTCGACGAGGCCTTCGAGGATCTTCTGCAATTCGGCCTGGTGCAGGTAGCAGGGACCGGATATGTCGCTGCCGGCCGTGGTGATGACCAGCATGAGCGGCTGGGAGCGGGCGCCCATGCCGGTCTGCATGGTGTCGTAGAGATCGGGAGTCTTGTGCTCGTGGTATTCGTCCACAATGGCGCAGTGGGGGGAGGCGCCGTCGCCGGGTTTGCCGATGACGGGCTCGAACTTGCTGTTGGTTTCGGATACCGAGAGGTTGCTGGCGTTGACGGTGACGCCGAAGGCGGCCAGAAAGCGGGGGGTGGCCCTGGCCATGAGGAGGGCGGGGCGGAACACCTCCATGGCCTGGTCCTGGCTGGTGGCGCCGCTGTATACCTCGGCGCCGAACTCGTCATCCACGGCCAACATGTAGTTGCCGATGACGCTGGCCAGGGTGGACTTGGCGTTCTTGCGCGGAACGTAGAGGTCGATGATGCGAAAGCGGCGCTTGCCGGTGGTCTGTTGTACCCAGCCAAATCCGACTGCGAGGATGAAGACCTGCCAGTCGCCCAGCTCGATGAGCAGGCCCCGGGCGGCCCAGTCGCCCTTGATGTGGGGCATGAGTTCCGCGAACCGGCAGATGCGTTCGGCGGGCCGGTAGGCCTTGCCTTTGCTGTCGGTCAGTTCGGGGTTGAAGACGTAGGGAAAGCCCGGCTGGCCGATGCGTTCCAGGTCGTTGAGGTGGCGCTGGCAGGCCAGGCGGTGCCATTTGCAGGACGGAATGCGCCCCTCGACAACTTCACGCGCATAGCGCGTGGCGATGTCGCCGAAGCTCAGAGTGCGTTCCATGCGTCTTGTCCTGCCTCGAATAGTTGACCTTGCCGGTTGTCGCTGGTGGTCACCCGGGAGCGGGCGGACGGCGATAGGCCGAACAGGGTCAGATATCGGTTGACGTCTTCACTGGCACGGCGCCCGACCACCCAGTAGTGGGAGTAGGTCATGTTGCCGTTGGCGGTGCGGATCATGATGCCGTCACCCCCGGCGTATTCCTGGCCGGCGGCTTCGGCTTGGGCCTGGGCTTCCTCGGCGCGCTTCATGGCCTTGCTGAGCATCTTCTCGGCCCACACCAGCTTGGCCCAGGCTTGGCAATAGAGCACCAGGGCGGCACGATCCAGCTTGGAGATGAGGCCGTAGCGGTACAGCTCGGCGGAGATGCGCTTCCACTCTTTCTTCGCCTCGGGCCAGGTCCAGGTTGGGCAGTCCGGAATCTCGACCTCGGGACGGAATTCGCCCAGCAGTTCCGCGATCGGCTTCTTGCTGGCATTGCCGCGCAACACGTGCACGTTCGCCGGCAGAGGTTGCGGTCCGCGAGATCCCATCGATATTTCCTCCATCCGTGCAGACATCTGCACGGGTACCCCACCCCCTGAAAACTCCCGCACGTAAAAATTTTACTAGGCGCTCGGTCCTGGGGCTTTCAGGGGCAGACTTTTCACCCCCCCCTCCCCTGCCGGGCCTCTGCGGCGGTCTTCACCTGGTGGCATGGCCGGCAGATGGCCTGCAGGTTCGCGTCGTCGTCGGACCCGCCTTCCGCCTTGGGGAGGATGTGATCCACTTCCTTTGCCGGGGTGTAGCGCCCCTTGGCCAGGCAGACCTGGCAGAGGCCTTTGTCCCGGCGCAGGATGCGCTTTCTGGTCTTGTCCCACTCGGTGCCGTAGCCGCGCTCGTGACGGCTCTTGCGGAGCGGATCCGACCAGGTCCCCGCCTTGCCATCGGCCTGATGCGCGGCGCAGTAGCCATCGCTTACCAGCTCGTGGCATCCAGGATGGCGGCAGGGTCTGAACGCTGTAGTCGGCATCAACGAAAAAGCCCGCGAGGTTTTCACCTGGCGGGCTTGGAGTTCCTTTGGACGTGCATAGCCCGGCGCTGGGCCGGGCTACTCATCACAGTTGGTCGGATGGGACTGCCGCCAATGGTAGGAATAATTTCCGCCATGTCAACAAGTTTTTTCAAACTCGCCCACGCGCAACCGATTCCGTGCAACGAGAACGGCCCACACCAAGCGATCCTGGAACCACGACCGGGGGATGCCCGCCTTCGCCGCGATGAAGCCTGGCGCGTCGCGGCGCACATACCAGCCGGCCAAGATGATCCGCGCCTCTTTGGGGAATGCCGGATGGCAGATGGTCCGCTCCACCGCCACACACACGCGTTCGTCCACCATGCGCCTGGCCTCGCGCTCATCATCCCCAGGCACCCGCTCGGGTCGATACCGCCCCTCTACCGACCGGCACCGATACCCGCTGCCTGACCGATCGCG
>CAZEOR010000441.1:0-2747 GCA_964513695.1 uncultured Thiobacillus sp. | reverse complement strand
TGAGGCCTTGCTCGATGTCCTCGCCGCGACCGCCCAGGCCTGCATGGACGCGCTGAATGCGGGTGGCAAGATACTGTTCGCCGGCAACGGCGGCAGCGCGGCAGATGCCCAGCATCTGGCGGGCGAACTGGTCAGCCGCTTCAACTACGACCGTCCCGGCCTCTGCGCCTTCTCCCTTACCACAGACACCTCCGTACTCACCGCCATCGGCAACGACTACGGCTATGAGCGTCTGTTTGCCCGCCAGATTGAGGCAGTGGGCGTGGCGGGAGACATCTTCGTCGGCATT
Source organism: uncultured Thiobacillus sp. (assembly GCA_964513695.1). Lineage (GTDB taxonomy): Bacteria > Pseudomonadota > Gammaproteobacteria > Burkholderiales > Thiobacillaceae > PFJX01. Next base: position 2,458 of record CAZEOR010000441.1, on the reverse strand, counting down.
TCCACCTCCGGCCGTTCCCCCAACATCCTGGCCGCGCTGCATGCCGCCCGCAAAAAAGGCATGGTCACGGTCGGCTTCACCAGCCGGACCGGCGCCGACATGCCCGCCCTGTGCGACTACTGCCTATGCCCGCCCGCCGATACCACTCCGCGCATCCAGGAATGCCACATCCTTTTGGGGCACACCCTCTGCGGCCTCATCGAACAAGGCATTTTCCCCAAAGCATGAACATGGAAGCCATCGTCCTGGCCGGAGGGTTGGGCACCCGCCTGCGCAGCGTCGTCGCCGATCTGCCCAAGCCCATGGCTCCCGTGGCCGGCCGCCCCTTCCTGGCCTGGTTGCTGGCCGAACTAGCGCAAGCCGGGTTCACCAAAGTCATCCTGGCTGTGGGCTACAAGCACGAAGTTATCCAACAGCACTTTGGCGATCGTCATGGCCCGATGGAACTCGTCTACTCCATCGAGACAGAACCGTTAGGGACAGGTGGCGCCATCAAGCAGGCCCTCGCCATGGCGAGGGCCGCCCGGGTCTTCGTCATCAACGGCGATACCCATGTGGCCCTGGATTACCCGGCAATGGAGAAAATCCATGAGAAAGCCGGAGCCAGACTCACCATGGCAGCCTGCGCCGTACCCGACGTGGGTCGCTTCGGCGCCATGGACATCGACAGCCGGAACCATGTCGCCGGTTTCTTCGAAAAAGGCCGTAGCGGCCCCGGCCACATTAACGCGGGCGTCTACCTGATGGCGCGCGACCTGTTGGCCAACAACGGCTTGCCGGACAAATTCTCCTTCGAAAATGATTTCCTGCTGCCCAACCTGGTGGCAATCAAACCCCTGGCCTTTCCCACCGAAGGCGCCTTCCTCGACATCGGTGTGCCCGAGGATTACGCCCGCGCCGCTGAATTCATGGGGGCGGCGAAACCATGAAACCCGCCCTGTTCCTGGATCGGGACGGCGTCATCAACGTCGAAAAAAACTACGTCCATCGTATCGAGGACTTCGAGTTCATCGACGGCATCTTCGAACTGTGCAAAATGGCCCAGGACATGGGCTACGCCATCATCGTCATCACCAATCAGGCCGGCATCGGGCGCGGCTACTACACCGAAGCGGATTTCCATCGGCTCACCGAATGGATGATCGACCAGTTCCGGCAACACGGAATTCATATCGATGGCGTCTACTTCTGCCCCTTCCACCCGACCGGCGGGGTAGGCGAATACCGCCGGGAATCCTTCGACCGAAAACCCAACCCGGGCATGCTGCTACGAGCGCGGGATGAACTGGGAATAGACCTGGCGCAATCCGTGTTCGTCGGCGACAAAGCCTCGGACATGGAAGCGGCGGTAGCGGCTGGCGTACCCAACAAAGTGTTGCTGACCCGCAGCAAGGAAGAGGGTGAAACCCATCCGGGAAGCCTTGTGATTGCCGATCTGAAAGCGGTTGGCCAATGGCTGGCCGGGCAAGCACCCCGCGCGCTTCCCACCGCGGACTCCACAGTGTCTTGATGGGATTGGGAGGCGCCCCGGAACAAGCGAGTCGACTTGCAACCGCATGGAGACAATCGGAAGGAAGCAGGCCGACAGTCTTCGCCCGGCGCGCTCCCTGCCAGGAAAGCCCTCTCAGGCATGTGAAAATGTAAAGAATGGCCGGCATAATCCGGTACCGCCGTAAATGCCAAAATCAGGCCGGTGAAATCTCCAGGCCGTGAGCCATAGGGCACAGAACATGAAAATCACCAATCTCCGTTATTTCATTATCGGCATCGCCATGCTGGCGGCAGCCGGGCTGGCCATTGCCATGAAGCCTGCCCCCATACCCAAGCAGGCACAGCCCGATCTCGAAACCCTCATCCCGAAGCAATTCGATGGCTGGAGCATCGACCCCACTGTGGCGCCCGTCATGCCTACCGTGGGTGTCCAGCAGCAGTTGAAGGAAACCTATGACCAGATGGTCAACCGGACCTACATAAACACCAAGGGCGACAGGATGATGATCTCCATCGCCTATGGCAGCCAGCAGACCCAGAAGCTCAAAGCACACAGGCAAGAAGTTTGTTATGCATCGCAGGGCTTCGAAATCCGGAATTTCAAGCGGGAAGAAGCCACAGTAGCCGGCACCCCGATCACGGTGAACCGCATGTTCGCCATCGGCAAGGAGCGCTACGAACCTGTCACCTACTGGTTCACCGTTGGAGACAAAGTTGTCGGGTCACGTCTGGATCGGTTGCTTGTCCAGATCCAGTACGCTTTTTCCGGGAGTATCCCCGACGGTGTGCTGGTCAGGGTGTCAAACATCAGCCGTGACGAGCAGGCTTCGTATCAGGCGCATATCGAGTTTATCAACACCATGTTGAACACCCTGCCGCCGCAGAGCATCAAGAAACTGGTAGGAAGCGCCAGCTAACTATCACAGCACGCTCTCCTATTAACTTCACAGCAGCAGACAACCAATTT
>CAZEOR010000440.1:0-2758 GCA_964513695.1 uncultured Thiobacillus sp. | reverse complement strand
CCGGGAGCCCCTATGCATCCGCGCTTCCACATCTTCAGCCTTCCCCTCTTCTTCGTCCGTTTCCGCCAGGCCGTTGCCTTGATTGCACTGGGCTTGTCGGGCGTTGCGCCGGCCCTGGCCGGGGACTGCCCCGAACTCCTGCGCCACAGCTTTCCCAGCCTGCAAACGGGGGAAGCCCAGGATCTGTGCCAGTACCGGGGCAAGGTGATCCTGGTGGTGAACACGGCGAGCTATTGCGGCTACACGGACCAGTACGGCGGACTGGAGGCGCTGTACCGCAAATACCGCGACCTGGGGCTGGTGGTGCTGGGCTTTCCCTCCAACGACTTCGGCGGCCAGGAGCCGGGGACGGGCAGGCAGATCGCCAATTTCTGCCGGCTCACCTACGGGGTGGCGTTCCCCATGTTCGCCAAGTCCAGCGTGGCGGGGGAGAAGCCTAATCCCTTCCACGCCGAGCTGGCCCGCCGCACCGGGCAGACGCCGCGCTGGAATTTCCACAAGTACCTGATCGACCGCAACGGCGCCAAGGTCCTGAGCTTCGAGTCGGCGGTGGCGCCGGATGACAAGCGCCTGCTGGAACCCTTGCAGAAGATGCTGGAGGAGCGCCGCGTGCTGATCCGTACCACCTGCTCGCCCCTGCCGGAGTGCGGCAAGGGCTGAAAGTCAGATGATGCAGCAGGCGGGGGAGAGGGCTTCCGAGCGGTAATGCCGGCGCACGGTGACGTGCACGTCCCAGCGGCACTTGCCGGCCGGGATGAGGACCAGATCGCCCGGGTTCACGCTGACCGGTTCGCCGCCTTCCGGGGTGAGGGTGGCGCTGCCGGCGAGGAAGTAGCTTTTCTCGTCGGCGTCCAGGGTGAGGGTGCGGCTGCCTGCGCCGTCCTTCCATAGCGGCCAGCCGTGCACGCCCAGTTCGGTTTGCCGGGAGAGGGGAATGTCGCGTTCAACGGTGATGGCCGGTGTGGCGGGCATGGGCATGATGAGGTGGGGAGAAAGCGGGAATTGGGTTATGTTAAGCCACTCGCCCCCCTGTTCGGATCATGGAGAAACGCATCCGCTACGGCGACTACCTGGGCCATGTGCGCGCCCGGCAGATCGCCATCAGTTACAACCAGGTCACGGCCTATGACGCCAAGCACCGCCGCCGGCCACGCCTGCGGCCGCGGGATATCTACCGGTTGTTGGCGCCCTACGTCAGCGTGCGTTTCCTGGAGCAGTTACGCGCGGTGATTCCGGTGACGCTGTTTCTCGCCCTGTTCCAGGTGTTCGCCCTGGGTTCCGGCGTGTCCGGCGGAGAAGGCATCGTCTTCGGCATCGGCTTGGTGATGGTGGGGTTGATGCTGTTCATGGAAGGGCTCAAGCACGGGTTGATGCCTTTCAGCGAGAACATCGGCCACCTCATGCCCCAGCGCTTTTCACTGGGGTCGGTGCTGGCCGTGGCTTTCGTGCTGGGCGCGGCGGCCACCTTCGCGGAGCCGGCCATCGGCGCCCTGGAGACGGTGGGCAGCCTCACCGATCAGGCCCAGGCGCCGGTGTTGCATTACCTGCTCAACCGCCAGCCCCAGGCCGTGGTCTATGCGGTGGCGGCGGCGGTGGGGCTGGCGGTGCTGGTGAGCATGCTGCGCTTCATGGGCGGCTGGGGCCTGAAAAAACTGGTCATCTGGGTGACCCTGCCTTGCCTGCTGCTGACCGGCTACATGGCCCTGGACCCGGCCCTGGCGCCGGTCATCGGCCTGGCCTGGGATTGCGGCGGCATCACCACCGGGCCGGTGACGGTGCCGGTGGTGCTGGCCCTGGGCATCGGCGTGGCCCAGGCGGCGGGGCGGGAGGACAACGCCCTGGCCGGCTTCGGCATCGTCACCCTGGCTTCCCTGTTTCCGCCCCTGGCGGTGATGCTGTTGGGCATGTGGTACGCCGACGAGGCGGTGATGGCCGCGGCCGCGCCGGCCGTCGCGGCGGCCGTGGCGTCCGCGGACCCGGTCGACGCGGTGACGGCCGCGATGCGCGCCATCGTCCCCCTTACTCTGTTGTTGTGGCTGATCCAGCGCTACTGGCTGCGCGAGCGTCCGCGCAACGTGTCCTTTACCCTCTATGGCATCGCCTTGTGCGTGCTGGGCATGATGGCCTTCAACATCGGTCTGGCCGAGGGGCTTTCCCCCCTCGGCAGCCAGACCGGGGACCAGCTTTCCGCCGCATTCGGCCAGCACGGGGAAGGGGGGCTGTATCCCTATTGGCTGGGCCTCGGCCTGGCTCTGCTGTTCGCGCTTTGCCTGGGGTTCGGCGCCACGCTGGCGGAGCCGGCGCTCAACGCCCTCGGCGTCACGGTGCAGAACCTGACCGACGGCGCGTTCAAGAAGCGCACCCTGATCCATGCCGTGGCCACCGGCGTCGGCCTCGGTACCCTGCTGGGCGTGCTGAAAATCGTCCTCGACCTGCCCCTGGCCTGGTTGCTGCTGCCGGCCTACGGCGTGGCCCTGCTGCTGACCCTGTTCGCCAGCGAGGAATACGTGAACCTGGCCTGGGACAGCGCCGGCGTGACCACCGGGCCGGTGACGGTGCCCCTGGTGCTGGCCATGGGCCTGGGCCTGGGGCGGGCGGTGGAGGCCGTGGAAGGCTTCGGCATCCTGGCCATGGCTTCGGTGGGGCCCATCATCTCGGTGCTGGCGGTGAGCCTGTGGGTGCAGGTGAGGGAACGCTTCTATCAATTCGACTTGGCGCGGGTACAGGCATGAAATCTCAGGAAGGCCATGATCAGATC
>CAZEOR010000439.1:0-2767 GCA_964513695.1 uncultured Thiobacillus sp. | reverse complement strand
CCTCGCTGCTGGACATGGGGAAGCTCTGAAGCCGGCGCGCCAGATCAGGATAGGCCTCAGCCAACAAATCGGCGGCGGCATCCACCGGCACCGCCAGCACCAGTTGCCGGCAGGCCATATCCCCCTCGCCGGTCCGCACGCTGAAGCCGGAATTCGTCCGGACCACAGCCTGGACGGGAACCCCGATACGGGTCGTGAACGGCGCCCCATCCACCAAGGCTTCCATCAGCCCCTGCAAACCGCCGGGGAAAGTGTATTTGCGCGGCGCGGCCTTCATGCGCGGCTTGCGCCGGAACAACCATTCCGCGGGAAATGCATCCGCCGGCTGGGACAACACGGCGGCGAAGGCCGGGGCCAGCAGCCGGCGGTAGTTGCCCCGGCCCAGCAACCCGCCGAACCATTCCGCCACACTGTTTCCCGCCTTGGCCTTGCCGATGCCGAAGGGAATGGAAAAAGCCGCCTCCAGGAAACTCAGGCGCTTCATGGGCGAATAGGTTGCGCCATCGGCACCGATGAAGCGGTAGCCCAACTTTTCCCGGGTCAGCAATTCCCCCAGCCGGCCGCGATCGTCCAGGGCCTCCAGCAACGGCGCGTAGGAGTTATAGGCGGTGTGTGCCCCAAGCTCCAGCCAGAAATCCGCCTGGGGACGCCAGGTATGGATGCAACCGCCCAGGCGGTCGGCGCCCTCCAGAACGAGAACCCGGCGCCCAGCCCGGGCAAGACGGGCGGCACTGACCAGACCACTGGCGCCGCCGCCGATGACGATGCAATCGTAGGTATCCATGGGGGCTACCTTACAGCCCTGCCTTGGATGCTGGCAATGTGACGCAACGCCCCCCGTTAGCTCGACCTCAGCCCGGCGGCCCGGACGACTCATAACGGAACGTGAAATGAAAGCGGCTGCCAAGGCCGGGCACGCTTTCAGCCCAGATACGGCCGCCCATCAGCTCGGCCAGGCGGGCGCCCAGAGTAAGGCCCAGGCCGGCGCCACCGTAACGCCGGTTCAAGCCGGCCTCGCCCTGTACGAAAGGCTCGAAAATCGTGGTCAACTTGTTCATGTCCATGCCGATGCCGCTGTCCTCCACCAGGAGGTGGGCCACTTGCGGCGCGGCGCAAGTCTCCCGGTCCAGACGGACACGCACAGTGCCCCGCTGGGTGAACTTGATGGCGTTATCCAGCAACAATCCCAACACCTGACGCAGCCGGGTGGAATCCAGCACGACGGCGGCCGGCACATCCTCGGCCACGTCCATGTCCAGCGTCAGTCCCTTGGCCTTGGCCGATGCCTCCCATTCCCGCACGCCCAGGCTGACGGAACGGACCAAATCTGTCTCCTGGGCCAGCAAATCCATCTGGCCCGCCTCGATCTTGGCCAGATCCAGCACGCCGCTGATGATCGTCAAGAGTTGCAGGGTCGAGCCACGCGCGGTCTCCAGCAGTTCCCGGTGCTCGCCTGGGAGCTCGGAATCCAGGCTCAGTTCGATCATGCCCAGGATGCCGTTGATGGGAGTGCGAATTTCGTGGCTCATGTTGGCCAGGAACTCGCTCTTGGCCCGATTGGCGGCCTCAGCCAGGTTCTTGGCCCCGACCAGTTCCTTTTCCGCCTGTTGGCGCTGGACGATTTCCTCGCTCAGCAGGCGATTGGTTTCGGCCATCTCGCCAAGGACTTTCTCGAGCATCCGGTTCATCGCGCCCCGCTCCTGGCTTTCGCGCAGAGCCATGAACAGATGTGCATTCAAGGTGCGGGCGCTGCTGGCCAGAATGAACATGAAGGCAATGCCGGCCACAGCCAGCCCCGTGTAGAGGTGGCCGGGCTGAAAAGCGACGACAGTGGTCAGGGGCAGCAGGATCAACGCGCTGTAAACCAGAAACGCGGGCAGCAGGGCGGAAAGCACCGGTACCGCACCCGCCGCCACGCCGACCAGGATCAGGCTGGAGAACATCAACTGTTCCAAGCTGGCCCCGGGCAGGAACACCACCGAGGCCGCACCCCAGCCCAATCCGGTGAGAGCCGATCCCGCCATCAGGAAGGAACGCCAGCGCCGGGCCTGGGCCTCGTACGCTTCCTGCCGCCAGAGAAGCCGGTCCATGACCATGCGCCACACCGACACCGCCGCCATATAGGTGAACCAGCAGCCGGCCGCCACCGGCTCGTCCCTGAACAGCCAGGCCAGCAGCAGCGCAAGCACCAGCACCACGCCCTGGGCGGCAAAGGCGTGCCGGTGCAGGATGCGGACCTGCTCGCCCAGCAGGGCGGCGCACTCTGCACGTGACGAGGCGTCGCCGCCGGGTGGAGAAAACCCCTTTCCCGCCACCATGGCCAGAATTTGCGAATAAACACCGGCGGAACGGTCCCCGCCACTCCCAATGGAAACCTTCATGACCTTGATCCCTTCTATAGTTGTTATCTGACAGTCCAAGGAAATCCCATGAAAACCCGACTTCCCAGTCTGCTGTTATTTGCCCTGCTGGCCGGCTGCGCCTCCGCACCCGGTTCCATCTCCGACTCAGGCCCGGTGCGCCACCAAGGCCGGCTCGTCCTCAATGAAGTCCTGACGATTCCTCCCGATGCGGCCACCGTGCGCCTGCAATATGGCCGCATTGTTCCCGCGAATGGGGTTCAGGAACAAGACCCCTTCTGCGTATTCGAGATCGACACGGTATCCGCCACAGCACAGACCGTGCGTCCTGCCGCCTTCGCCATCACCCGGGTCAGCCGCAGCGTGGAAACCATCGCCGGCATGCCTGTCCCTCCCATTCACCCCTT
>CAZEOR010000438.1:0-2769 GCA_964513695.1 uncultured Thiobacillus sp. | reverse complement strand
CCCACGTGGTCTCCGTGGCCACGGTTGGCGGCATCCACGCCGGCCTGACCCCGGGCCGCTTTTGCGTGCCGGACCAGATCATTGATTACACCCACGGCCGTGAGACCACCTTCGCCGAATACAACGGCAAGCAAGTGGCCCACCTGGATTTCACCTGGCCCTATTGCGACGACATGCGCGAAAGGTGCATGGAAGCCCTCACCCAGGCGGGCGAGGATTACCTGACCGGGGGGGTCTACGCCGCCGTGCAGGGGCCGCGCCTGGAAACCCGCGCGGAAATCGAGCGTCTGGCCCGGGACGGCGCCGACATGGTGGGCATGACCGGCATGCCGGAAGCCTATCTGGCGCGTGAAATCGGACTCTGTTATGCCGCCGTGGCCGTTTCGGCGAACTGGGCGGCGGGACGCAACGACAGCGCGGAAGGTATCTCGCCACAAGTGATCGAGGAAACCTTGAGCAAGGTCATGGAGCGCATGCGGACGGTGCTGAAGAACCTTGCCTTCATGGAGTACGGCAAGGCACCGTAGGCGATTCGGGATGGATCACGCAACCTGAATCACCCCTGGCATGGGCATTCCCCCCTTCGCAAAGGGAGAGGCCGACAAGGCGCTTTACTTGACCCGGTTGCGATACTCGCCGGTGGCGGTATCGATTTCGATCTTGTCGCCGATTTCCACGAACGCCGGCACCTGGATGGTGTGGTTGGTGGGCTTGATGCGGGCGGGCTTCATGACCTTGCCGGAAGTGTCGCCCTTGACGGCGGGTTCGGTGTATTCCACCTCACGCACCACGAAGTTGGGCATGTTCACGGAAATGGCCTTGCCTTCGTAGAACACCACTTCCATGGGCATGCCGTCGTCCAGGTAGGGCAGGGCGTCGGCCATGTTGTCGGCTTCGATCTCGTACTGGTTGTACTCGGAGTCCATGAACACATACATGGGGTCGGCGAAGTAGGAGTAAGTGCAATCCTTGCGGTCCAGGGTCACCGTGTCGAACTTCTCGTCGGCCTTGTAGACGGTCTCGGTGCCGCTGCCGGTGAGCAGGTTCTTGAGTTTCATCTTGACCACGGAGGAGTTGCGGCCGGACTTGGAAAATTCGGCTTTCTGCACCACCAGCGGGTCGTTGCCGACCATGATCACGTTGCCGGCGCGGAGTTCTTGAGCGGTTTTCATCGGGTGTTCCTGGGATGGGGATTTGAAAAGCCCGCTATTCTAGCTTTTTTTTGCAAAAAATCAGCAGGTTGGATGCAAGATCAACGTGTTCGGCGAGGTGATCGCACCACATTTTCGCGTGCCCACCCAGAGCAGGCAGGGCGTTCCGCAAAGCCGGCCAAAGCGCGCCGAAGTCACTTTCCCGGTTCCACGCGCGCCAGGATTCCCGCGTCAGCTCCGCCAGCTCCCCATCCATCCCGGCGCAGTAAAGATCAAGGAAAGCCTCGATCTTGGCGAAATGCGCTTCCTCCTCCTGGCGATAGGCCTGCCAGACCAGCGGAACACCCGCGCACTGGGCGCGCGCGAAGGAATCCTCGCCGCGCACGAAATTGAGATCGCAGGCCCAGATCAAAAGGTCGTAAGCGTCCTGGTCCAGCATGGGCAGGACATGAAGGGTCAGGGCGCCGCGCGCCAGCCGGAAGCCCGGCTCGGGCGGGGCCTCCAGACCCAGCCAGACGGCGATTTCAGGCAGCGCTTTCCCCACGGGGACCAGCACGCGCACCGGATATTCACCTGATGCCCAGGCATCAAGCAGGCCCGGCAGGGCGGCGTTCTCATAGCAGAACAAGGAAACCCGCAATTCCCCCTTGCGCGCCCCAGGCAGCCCCAAGCCGGCCCAGAATGCGGCGCGGGCGCCCGCATCCGCCTGGAAAGAATCCCGCCGCCCAACCAGCCAGGCTTCTCGGGTCAGACCGCCCGTCCCGGAGCCGTAACCGGGCATGAAGAAATACTTGGAGAGGGGCAGGCGCGGGTGGGGCGAGGGCAGACCATGCACCCCCTTGGCCCAGTCCTCGGCGGTGAGGTACTCCAGATTCAGCCAGACCGGCCGGGGCACCCGCACCGCCATGCGCGCCAAAAACTCTTCCGGCAGGTTGCAGGCCAGAGCCTCGATCACCACCTCACCGGGTTCCACCTCGGGCAGAGGCGAAGTCCAGCGGCGGATTTCCACGCTGGCCTCCCGGAGTTCCCCCCCCTTTAGTAGAGGAGGGCCGGGGGGGATTTGCTGGTTGGGGCCAAGGTGGCAAGGCTTTATATTCCCCTCGGTTCCCCTTTTCCCAATGGGGAAGACGGGTGTGCCCGGCCTGACTGGCAGCGTCTGAACCGCCAGGTCCGGATCCACCTCCGGCCGGATGCGCTTGAACGCCGCCAGATCGTCCACCCACAGCCGCACCGGCACCCCATGCTCGTCCGCCAACTGCCGGGCCAGACGCCAGGTGACGCCGATATCCCCGAAGTTGTCGATGACGGTGCAGAAGATGTCCCAGGACATGGTCAGATATCCAGCGGACTCACCACGCCCCGCCCTCCCTTGTTCAGAACATGGGTGTAGATCATCGTGGTGGACACATCCGAATGCCCAAGCAGTTCCTGCACCGTGCGGATGTCGTAACCGCCTTCCAGCAAATGGGTCGCGAAGGAATGGCGCAGGGTGTGGGGCGAAACCGGCTTGGCGATGCCAGCCTTCTCCGCCGCCAGCTTCACCGCCCGCTGCACGCGCTTATCGTCCACATGATGCCGGCGGACGGCGCTGGAACGCGGATCGGCGGAAAAACCCGCC
>CAZEOR010000437.1:0-2777 GCA_964513695.1 uncultured Thiobacillus sp. | reverse complement strand
GCGCCCTGCGCGGGATTCCCCAAGCCGCTTTAACTTATTGATCCTTCAAGCTATGCTGCAATCATGACGTGGGTTATTACTCGCGAATTTGATTGTGGCAGATGGCTCCGGGGAATCTGAGAGGAGTCGTTCAGCGACGAGGAGATTGATCATGGAAATCCCATCCGTATCCGCTCAGGCCAGCGCTGTCCAGGCCTATAGCGCGCAGCGTCAGGAGCAGCGACGCCCCGATCAAAGCGAGGAAATCACTCGCAAGGAAGCGGAAACCGCGGCCAACCAATCCGGCGACCGCGTCACGCTCAGCCGGGAGTCCCGTGATATCGCCATTCAACAGATCGATCAGATCCAGCGTCAGGATGAAACAAAGCGGACGAACGATTCGCGCGCGCAGGAAAATGAACAACAGGATCAGTCGAGATTGCGCGCGAGCAATGCCCCCAACTCCGTCTCCCGTGCGCTGGAAGCCTATAGCCAGACTTCGCTGGTGTAATCGAGCTTGCAATTAAGATCATGGAAGTCAGTGCTCTTCCCTCTCCCAGCTTCACCCACATTGCTTTGGCGGAGGCGCGCGCGCCCCGGATCGCAACAGAGAGTGCGCCCAAGGCAAAAGCCGCCGTTCCCCGGGAAGACATGAGAGAGGCCATGGCGCAAACCGCTTCAAGCCAGACTGAGACACACCAGGCCATTCAGCAAGCGCGCCAGGAAGAAGCCATCCATGCCGCTTCAGGCGGTAGCATCCAATTCGAGCAGGAGGAAGGCACCCGAGTCATGAAAGTGCTCGACAGCAAGGATGTGCTGATTTACCAAGTCCCCCCCAAAGGACGTCTCACCCTCATCAAGGCAGAGGAAGCCGCCACCCAGGCCCTTGCCAGCGCGTAAACGCGAAGTCACGACTCGACAGCTCTAGACGATAATCCGGACTGCACGGCAAGCGGGCTCAATCAGCCCGTAGAATGGCCCCATGTCCGCCTCTCCCCCCTATGCTCACCTAACGCCCGACACGGTCCTCGCAGCCTTGGACAGCATCGGCTTGTGGACTGATGGCCGCCTGCTTGCCCTGAACAGTTACGAGAATCGTGTTTACCAGATCGGCCAGGAGGACGGACCGCCGATAGTGGCCAAATTCTATCGGCCGGGACGCTGGTCCGATGCCGCCATTCTGGAAGAACACGCCTTCACCCGGGAACTGGCCGGGTTGGAAATTCCGGTGGTGCCCCCCCTGGTTCTGGAAAATGGAGCCAGCCTGCATGAACACCAGGGATTCCGCTTTGCCGCCTATCCTCGCCGGGGTGGACGCATGCCTGAATTCGACCGCTCCGAAACCCTGGAATGGATGGGACGTTTCATCGGCCGCATCCATGCCGTGGGCGCCCTGAAACCTTACACATACCGGCCCATACTGGACATTGCCAGTTTCGGCGAGGAACCCCGCGACTTCCTGCTGAAGGGTGAATGGCTGCCGGTTGATCTGCTGCCCGCCTGGAAAAGCGTGATCGATCAGGCTCTGGATCTGGCGCGCTATTGTTTCGAACGGGCCGGAAAGATTGTCCCCCTGCGCCTGCACGGCGACTGCCACGCCGGCAACGTGCTCTGGACAGAGGGAGGAGAAACCAGCGGCCCCCACTTCGTCGACTTCGACGACAGCCGCATGGGCCCTGCCGTACAAGATCTATGGATGCTGCTTTCCGGCGATCGGGACAGCCAGATCCAGCAATTGGCTGACGTGCTGGCCGGCTATGAGGATTTCCGCGAATTCGATCCGCGTGAACTGCATCTGGTGGAAGCGCTACGAACCCTGCGTCTGATCCATCACACGGCCTGGTTGGCCCGACGCTGGGACGATCCCGCCTTCCCCGCCGCCTTCCCCTGGTTCAACACCCAACATTACTGGCAGGATCGCATCCTGGAACTGCGCGAGCAAATTGCGCTCATGCAGGAGGAACCCCTATGGCCGAGTTGACGGAGGAAGCAAGCCATGTGCGGCATTGCCGGTGAACTTCGTTTTGACCGGACACGCCCGGACCAGACGACCCTGAAACGCATGGTGGCCCGTCTTGCACGCCGTGGGCCGGACGGCGAGGGCCTGCATTTTGACGGCCCTGCCGCCCTGGGCCATCGGCGCCTAGCCATCATCGACCTCACGGAACGCTCGCGCCAGCCCATGCTGGACGAGTCCGCCGGCCTCGCCCTGGTGTTCAACGGCACCATCTACAACTATCCCCAACTGCGTGCGGAACTGATCGGCAAGGGACATACCTTCCACTCCGACGGTGATACCGAGGTCATCCTGCGGGCCTATGCGGAATGGGGTGAGGACTGCGTCACCCGCCTGCACGGCGCCTTCGCCTTCGCCATCTGGGATCGCTTGGCCGGCAGTCTTTTCATGGCGCGGGACCGCCTTGGCATCAAACCCCTCTACTACAGCCTGAACGGACAATGCCTGCGCTTCGCCTCCACCCTACAGGCCCTGTTGGCGGCGGGAGGCGTGGATACCTCCATTGACCCGGAGGCCCTGCATCACCATCTCACCCTCCATGCCGTGGTGCCGGCCCCGCGCACCTTGCTGAATGGAATACGGAAACTGGCGCCCGCCACCTTCCTCCGCATCGATGCGAACGGTCGGCAGGAAAGCCGTCAATACTGGCATTTGAACGCAACCCGCCCAGAAAAAGCCCTGAAGGAAAAGGAATGGCGCGAAGCCATCCATAACGCCCTGCGCGTGGCCGTGCGCAAGCGCCTGCAGATCGCCGACGTGAAAGTGGGTGTACTCCTTTCCG
>CAZEOR010000436.1:0-2783 GCA_964513695.1 uncultured Thiobacillus sp. | reverse complement strand
TGTCGGTCAGGGATTCCACCGCGTTGGCCAGCAGGTTGTGCAGCACCGTGCCCATCTGCACCCGGTCGGCGTGGATGGGGGGCAGGTTGTCGTCGAAGCGGGCTTCGACGGTGATGCCCTGGCGCTCGGCGCGGCGGCGCACGTGGGCCAGGCTCTCCGCCACCAGTTCCTGGGCGGTGAAGGTTTCCGGACGCAGGCCGCCGCCCCGGAAGAATTCGCGCAGGCGGCGCATGACCTGGCCGGCCCGGTTGGCCTCCCGGTCAATCTTGTCCAGGGTGTCGGTGAGCAGGCTGGCGTGGCGCGCCGGGTCTTCCAGCATGGCGCGGCCGGCGCGGGCGTAGTTGGCCACGGCCACCAGGGGCTGGTTCAGTTCGTGGGCGATGGCCTGGGCCATTTCGCCCGCCGCCGCTAGGCGCATGGCCTGGTTCAGTTCCGTTTCGCGCTGGTGCAGGCGCTCCTCGGCGGCGCGCCGCGTACTGACGGTCATGCCCAGGAACAGGCCGGTGACCGTCAGGCCCAGCATGAGCATCTGGAATTCCACCACGGTGATGGCGTGCAGGCCGCGCCATTGCAGGATGGCGTTGATGCCCACGTGGCTGACGGCCAGGGCCACGGTGGCGCCCTGGATGCCGTAGCGCATGGCGATCCAGATCAGGGGCAGGAACAGCAGGTAGAAGAACTTGAATTCATCCGTGTACTTGAGGCCGAAGATGATCCACAGGGCGGCCGCGATGGCCAGGCCCTGCAAAACCATTTCCTTTTCCAGCCGGAAGGCGGGCCAGTCGCGACGGGCATGCACCAGGACCAGGGGCGTGATGATGAGCAGCCGGATGAGGGCGCCCACCCAGTAGTTCACCAGATCGGCCAGCCAGGCCCAGATATCCGGCGCCGCTTCCGGGCTGCGGGAAAAGACGTGGACGCCCGCGTCCACCCAGGCCCCCAGCACCGCCACCACCAGGAACCAGGACAGGTCGCGCTGGGTGGACAGTTCCGGATTGATGCGCAGGCCCCTGAGCAGCCAGGCGGCGAGGGCCACCAGGGCCAGCATGAGCAGGGTGGCGGCCCACAGGGCCGGCAGCCAGTCGGGGGGATGGCCGTAGAGGGGCAATCCCACCAGGAAAGTCACGGCGATGAACAGGGGCGCGTAATGGAGTCCGTAGAGCAACAGAAAGGCCAGGCTCAGGCCCAGGGGCGGTGTCCAGGGCGCCAGGGCCAGAGGCAGGACGGTTTGGGGATTGCTGACCGCGTCGAGGGCCAGGCTGCCTATGCCATAGGCAAGAAGTACCTTCCACGAAACGGGAAAGTTGATGTTTGCCGCCGTGTGCTTATCAGCAGGCGAGTCCATGCAATCCGCACAGATAGCGCTTGGCCAGGGCCAGCACGATCCACAGCCAGAACAGCAGGAAGAAACTCAGCATGGGCACGTGGGCGTCGACGATGAAGCGCGGGGTGATGAAACGTATCGCCTTCACCACCGGCCCGGTGATGGTTTCCAGGATCTTGTAGAACAGATTGTTGTGCCGCTGCTTGCCCGCAAGAAGGGCCAGAACTCCTTGCCCGATGAGGGCGAAGCCGGCGACTTCGACCAGAACGCGCAGGAGGGAAACCAGTAGGAGATCGATTTGCATGGGAGCGGGATGGAGAGTGTGGATAGCAGAAATAGGGCGGGCTCGAATCCGACGGATTTTAGCTTGCCGCAACCTTGTCGCCGCCCTGAAAATCAGTCCCCCGATCCAAGCCGGACTGCCATGAACTTCGACCACTTACGATTCACTCTGCGGGCCGTCGCGATGGATTGGTTCCGCCAGCACGACCAGGCCCTGGAAGCCTATTTGGAGTGTTTCCGCGCCGACCCGAAGGATGTCCGTGCCGCCCGCAGCGTGGCCTGGATACATGCCAAGAAACATCGTTGGACGGCGGCGGCGGACTGGTTCGTCAAGGCCCTGGAACTGGAACCCGAGCATGCCGATACCTGGTTCAACCTGGGCTATGCCAGGGAGCAGGGCGGCAATTTTTCCGGCGCACTGGAGGCGTTCCGCCGGGTTACGGAATTTAATCCCAAGCACGACCGGGCCTGGTATGGCCTGGGCATGATCCACGCCCGCCTGGGTGACCATGCCGCCGCCGCCGAGGCCCTGGATCACGCTGCCGAACTTCAGCCCATGAACGGCGCCGCCTGGTACGCCCTGGGCATGGCCCGGCACCACAACAACGAACCGGAACGGGTGGCTGCCGTCGTTCGCCATTTGGTGGACCATGAACCCCAGACTGCAAAGCGCCTGATCCGGGATGCCGAACGGGCCGATCTGGCCCATCTGGTGGCGCATATTCAGGCGCATTGATCCGGGTACGAAAACCCTCGCCCCAAACGAAACGGCCCGTCTTCTGGACGGGCCGTTTCGTTTGACCCACCCTCCGAAGAGGGTGGGATGCGCGAACCCTCAGGCCGGCAGTTAGGCCGCCTTGGCGTTGATGTCACCAGTCAGGCTGGGGTAACGCACGTGGTCCACCAGTTCCTGGATTTCCTTGGACGGTGCCGAGGAGAGCAGGGAACCGATGATCACGCCCAGGAAGCCGGCGGGCATGCCGAAGATGCCGGCGGAGATGGGCTTGATCTCGAACCACAGCGGCGCGTTGACGCCGAAGAACTCGTAGGTCATGTACATGTAGTACATGCACACGCCCAGACCGACCAGCATGCCGATGACGGCGCCCAGGTAGTTGGCCCGCTTCCAGAACACGCCCAGAACCAGGGCGGGGAAGAAGGCCGAGGCCGCCAGGGA
>CAZEOR010000435.1:0-2792 GCA_964513695.1 uncultured Thiobacillus sp. | reverse complement strand
AGCCGCCATGCTCGTCCAAGGGCAACACCCGGGTCAGGCGTTCGCGCAGCAATTCCCGTTCACTCTCATCCTCGATCTTCTGGGAGATGCCGATGCGGGTTTCCTGAGGCAGGTAGACCAGGAAGCGGCCCGCCATGCTGATCTGGGTGGACAGTCGCGCGCCTTTGGCGCCGATGGGATCCTTGATGACTTGTACCAGGATGCTCTGCCCCTCATGCAGCACCTTTTCAATGGGGCGCGGGCAGTTGTCGCAGCGGGCCTCGACGATGTCGCCCACATGCAGGAACGCCGCCCGGTCCAGGCCGATATCGACGAAGGCGGACTGCATGCCGGGCAGAACCCGGCTCACCTTGCCCAGGTAGACGTTACCGACCAGGCCCCGCTGGCTGGTGCGCTCGATGTGCAACTCCTGGACTGCACCGAGGTAGATGACGGCGACCCGTGTTTCCTGGGGTGTGACGTTGATGAGAATTTCCTCACTCATAATATTTCGAACCCCACGGATTTCAACAATTCAGATGTCTCGTAAAGGGGCAGCCCCATGACGCTGGAATAGCTACCTGAGAGGTGTTCGATGAACAGGGCAGCCCACCCCTGGATGCCGTAGCCGCCGGCCTTGTCGAAGGCTTCGCGGCTGGCGACATAGGCTTGGATTTCCACCTCCGACAGCGTCTTGAACGTCACTACACTCTCGCACAGGACGACTTCCAACCGGCCTAGGTGGGCAGCCGCAACAGCGGTGAGCACGGTATGGGCGCGGCCGGAATAACGGCGCAGCATTTCAGCGGCATCGGGTCCGTCGGCGGGTTTCCCGAGGATATGGCCATCGATCGTCACCGTCGTATCCGCCGCCAGGATAGGCCACAGGGGCAGATTGCGCCGTACCTGGGCGATAAGGCCAGCCGCCGCCTTCATGCGCGCGAGGCGTAGCACATAGTCGCTGGCAGGTTCGTCGGGGAAAGGCGTCTCGTCGACATCGGCGCGACCGGGCGCTGCGCGCAGGGGCAACACGACGGGTTCCAGGCCGACTTGGCGCAACAACTCCAGGCGGCGCGGCGATTGGGAGGCAAGATATAGATGTTTACTCATGGCCTTCGAGTTTAACCGTGAATCGCGCGACCACAGCCACTTCGAACCCCCTCGCGCCTGTGCCCAATACAGAGAACCCGCGACGGGCACGTGCAGTCTTCGCCTATTTGCCGGTCGGATCAATCAGACGACCGCTAGCGTCATTCCCGGTGATAGGGATGATTGTTGATCAGACTCACCGCACGATAGAGCTGTTCGGCCAGCATCACACGGGCCATGGCGTGGGGCAGGGTCAGACGGGACAACGCCAGAATGGTTTCCGCCTTCTCCAGGATTACTGGAGCCAGGCCGTCAGCGCCGCCGATCACCAGGCAGGTGTCCTGGCCGGACCCCATCCAGCGGGATAGCAGGACCGCCAGTTCACGGGTGGTGACCTGGCTACCATGCTCATCCATGGCCACCAGTCGGGCTCCAGTAGGCAGCTTGTCCAGCAGGCGAGCAGCTTCTGCTTGTTTGAGGCTGTCAGGGGGCTGGCCAGAACGCTTTTCCGGTTTCACCGTCAGCAAATCCACCCGGGCTTCCCGGGGCATGCGCTTGAGGTATTCGGCAGTGGCATCTTCAGCCCAGCCCGGCATCTTGTCGCCCACTGCCAGCAAGGTCAGCCGCACCGGAATTCTTCCACCAGAGTCCGCACCGCCGCCGCCTCCCGGGCCGGCTCGAACAGGGCAGCACGAGCTTCACACTGTTCCACCAACTGGCGATAGAAGGCCGGCGCGGTTTCCGCCAGGCTCATCAGATCAGCCAGCACTTGGTCGTTGCCTACCGGGAAGTAGCCGAAGTAATCCTCGCCCAACATACCCACGTTGCCGGCGATGCACGAAGCCAGCACTGGCGTTCCGCTGGCCACCGCCTCGCAAATCACATTGGCGCCTCCTTCCATGCGCGAACTCAGCACCAGGAGATGGCTGCGGGCAATCAGGCGCCGGGCTTCACCATGCGGCATGGTGCCGAGCCAATGCCAGCGCGGACAGGAAGCCGACAGTTCACCAGCCTGCTCTGCCATGCCCGGGGCAAGCGGGCCACCCACGTGGCGGATACGGATACTGCTGCCGGAAGGTAGCAGCAGTGAAGCCTTGGCGGCACGGAACGGATCCTTTTCCTCGCGCAGGTGAGACACCACGCAGATATCGAAACTGCGTGACGGCTTAGATACCGGTTTTATCCGGGGCGCGGACTGGTATATGACCCGGACCTTGCCACGCAGCCCTTTCGCCAATTCCAGGACTCCTTGTTCCTGTAGCACAACGATGCTGTGGGCAATTCCCAGGGATTCCAGTGCCTGGGCATTGGAATGGATGTCACGATAGATATCGGTGCCGGTCAGCACCAAGATCAAAGGCCTATCAGGAAAGCTGGCCGCAAAGCGGACAATGGACTCGTGGCTGCGTCGGGCATGCAGGGCGATCATGAGGTCGGCATGGTGGCCATCCCACTGCAACGCCATATCAACACGATGCCCCGCACCGCGCAGAAATCGCCGCCAGCGTTCAGCGGTATGGGCGTTCCCGTTGAGGGCTTCCCGTGGATAAGGCGTTATCAACGCGATGCGCATGGAAGGACTATATCGCGGCAATGAAAAATCTTCTCGCAGACATCTCCAAGCCTCTTTACAACTTCGTGTTCGATCCCTAGAATGCGCGACTCTCGTGTGGGGGTATAGCTCAGCTGGGAGAGCGCTTGCATGGCATGCAAGAGGTCAGCGG
>CAZEOR010000434.1:0-2801 GCA_964513695.1 uncultured Thiobacillus sp. | reverse complement strand
GGAGGTTTCCCGCAACATAACCTTTGGGCCATTCCACCGAGAGCATGGGCAGTTACCGTTTCCTGCCCGCGGACAAGAGTGGCAAGGACTATTACCTTGCACTCGGTAGTGGCCAGGATCTGCGCTTCACCCAAAGGGTCTCTATGCCGGCTTACCAGACCTATACCCTGACTTTGGATGTGCGAACGTCGGCTCCCAATCTCTGGCTGCAAACCATGCTGTATCGCCGCAACATGATCTTGCCGAATGAGTGGCCAGGCCAGCATATCAAGTTCGACCCTCAAATCGAGAATACCCATGGTAAATGGAAAAGGCTGACGTGGTCGTTCACGCTGGATTCCCTGGGCGATGGCGCCGAAGCGGGCCGCCATCCTCTCGTGCTGGAGTTGATGAACTGGAGGAAATACGAATTCGTCAACTTGCCCGGTACGGTTCTGGATATCGACAACGTCAGCTTGCGCGATGCCCAGGGAAGGGAACTGCTGGCGAACGGGGACTTTTCGCGAGGGCTGGAACGCTGGTTCCCCCACTATGACTTCAATCACCTGCCCTGGCACGTCAAGAATCTCTGGGTGAATGTGTATTTCGATCAAGGCGTGCTAGGCGTATTGGGTCTGGCCGGATTCCTTGCCGCGACCATTTTCGCTGCTGTGAAGCGGGGGCTTCAGGGCGACCCCTGGGGGTTGGCGGTGAGCGCCTCCATGGCCAGTTTTCTTGCAGTGGGTTTGTTCGGCGGCTTGCTGGACATGCCGCGCATCATCTTCATCTGTTATCTGATGTTATTTGTCACAGCCCTATCCGGACCGATCCGGCGACGTCGCATGGGGCTGCGCATCAGCTCACCGGACTCCGCGGTTCAAGCGGCCGTTAATCAGTAGCCAGACCAGAGCCATGGCAGGCCAGAGCGCGCCCAGATGGTGGGCCAGGCCGGTGATGTTGAGCGCGCTGACGCTGGGCAGGAGATTCCTCGCCAAAGCCAGACGGGTCAGGATCACGGCAACCAGGCAGGCTTGCGCCATGGCATGACGATGGCGAGAAACCACCGGCAGCAGCAGCAGCCAGAAGGCCAGCAGGAAGGCAGCCAGTGTCTCCAGGGATAACACGCCGCCCACAACCGTCGGTTTGAGAAGGATGGTGGCGGCCAAGAGCTTGGCGAAGAAGGCGCTGAACAGGAGCAGTGTCATGGCTCCGACATAGCGGCCCGGCCTCAGCAGGCAGGCGGAAAAAGTGCCGATGGCCGTGATTTCCAGGAATTGGGCCAGCAACCATGGCGTGTTCAAACCGGCGAGGCTGTCCGGAAGCCGGTCGAAGGGCCGCAAATGCAGGTGCAGCCACCCGATTCCCGATACCGGCAGGAGGGAAAACTGGGCGACTAACCACAAGGCCAGCAGCCCCAGCCCCACGGTGGCCGCGGTTCCTGACTTGAACCAGCGGATACGCCATTGTTCCGCCGCCGTCATGGCGCGCAACCAACGTCCGTGATGCAAGGACAGCAGGGCACCGGTCAGCGCACCCAGACCGTTGACCAGCATGTCCAGATTGGATGCGATACGGCCCGGTAGCAATTGCTGGCTGCTTTCCAGCAGGAAGCTCAGGATCAGCCCTGCCAGCGTTCCCAGTATTACGCCGCGCGGCCGCTTCCCCGGGCTGGAGAACCACAAGGCCAAGCCGTAGCCCAGGGGGGCGTAGACCAGAAGATTGGTGGCCAGGTCGGTGCGGGTGATGTAGCGGGGCCAGGGAGCGGTAAGAAAATTGATGGACCAGGCCGACAGGGGCGTCCAGCCCGAGAACGGGTGCAAGCTGCCCACGGTGAGGAAGGCTGCATAAAACAGGATGAAAAACTTCAGCCTGAGCCGCCGATCAGGGTTTGTAGCCCGTCGGTCCATATCAGTCCGTGGGACTCTGGGGAGCGTGATGTCGATGGCCGTGCTGGTGAGGCCACAGCGAGCCGATCACCATGCCGGAGCATGAGGCCAGCAGTCCGGCAAACTGGGGTGGCCAGAAACCGTCCGGGTTGGCATAGGACAGACCCAGCCAAGTGGTGATGCCCAGGATCATGGACAGATAGGCGCCCAGTGTGGTGGCGCGTTTCCAGTACACCCCCGCCGCCAGCGGCACGAAGGCAGCCACCAGGGTGACCTGATAAGCGTTTTCCACCATGGAATAAATGCTCATCTGGCTGTTCAGGGCGAACAGCACGATGCCAAAGGTGAACGCAACCACCACGCCGCGCATGGTCCAGAGCTGGTGCTTGTCGCTCTTGAATTTGATGAACACCTTCAGGATGTTCTCGGTAAAGGTGGCCGAAGGCGCCAGGATCGTGCCGCTGGCCGTGGACATGATGGCGGAGAGCAGCGCGCCGAAGAACATCACCTGGGCGAACATGGGTGTGCGTTCCAGGATCAAAGTGGGCAGGATGCGCTGGGAATCCTCTTTCAACAGCCTGTCCACCATGTCCGGCATGATGAGGAAGGCTGAGTAGGCGATGAAGATCGGCATAAAAGCGAACAGGAAGTACAGGCTGCCGCCCAGCACGGAGCCCCGCACGGCGGTCTTCTCATCCTTGGCCGACATGACCCGCTGGAACACATCCTGCTGGGGGATGGAGCCCAGCATCATGGTTGTCCAGGCGGCCAGGAAGGCGACGATATCGCGGGCGTTAGCTTCGGGCAGCAGGTTGAACTTGCCGTGGTCGGCCGCGTGCCGGATCACCACCATGGGTCCGCCGGCCATGTTGCCCACCAGCCAGGCCACGTAGACGATGCCGACAATGATGATGCTCATCTGGAAGAAGTCGGTCA
>CAZEOR010000433.1:0-2815 GCA_964513695.1 uncultured Thiobacillus sp. | reverse complement strand
CGATGCGCACGCCACTCGTATCGCCGCGCGGCGCGACCCAGTTCGCGTAGAACTGTGCCTCGTTCTCCGGCTGGAACGGCCGCTGGCAGGTGATGGTCGTCGGGTCCTCGAGCGGATCCTGACCGGGCGCGCACGGCGTCGTCCGCCAGGTCTTGCAGGCGGATGCGGTGGCCGCGCGGGTCCGGGAAGGGGGTGTAGGTGGCGCCGCTGCGTGAGAACTCGGCGTACAGCTCGATGACGTGGCCCACGTCCACGACGACGACGAAGGGCGGCCGGCTCTCCTCCGCCGGCAGGGCGCGGGCGTAGTTTTCCGCCTGGGCGCGGGCGCGCAGCAGGCCGTCATCGAAACCCTTGGTTTGCGCGCCGGCCTTGAGCTTCTTGGCCTCCAGCACGAAAGCGCCGCGCCGGTAGCAGTCGATGCGCCCCTCCGAGGTGCCGCCGTCGCCGTGACGGAAGATGACCCGACGTTCGAACACATAGGCGTTGTCGGCGGTGTCGGCCCGGGCCGGGTCGGGCACGGGCACCTCCAGCAGTTCGCACAGCTCCCGTGTAAAGCTTTGAGCATTGGCCAGTTCGGAACCGTCGGCGAGGGTCCAGCGGGCGATGAAGGCGTCGGGGGTCATGTCAGGCCACATTCGAGTGGTGGATCGTGACTTTCGGCATGTTCAGACGCTGCATTGGTGCTCCCGCGTGTTCTGGTCGATTTTTCCCGATTTTACCGGGCGATCTGGCTATTGGGCCGCTTCAGGTAAGGTGAGGCATGCCTGGCTCGGGTTTGCCCTCGGCCTGGCACCACTTCAGGCGCATTTCTTTATCCAAGGCCGCAACCACCTTCCCGAGGGCGGCGGCCATGACCGCGAATTCCAGACCCCAGCCATCGTCGGGATGCACCCTGAGGCGAGGGTTCTTCCAGCCACTGATTTCCTCGACCCGGTTGGCCATGCCACAAAGGGGAGCCGCGATGGCCGGCGCGGCCCGGCCCTCCAGTTTCTTGACCAGGGAGAGGTAGGGGTGGTCCGACACGAGCCCCAAATGACCCGGCTTGTGGATGAGCCACCAGGTTCGGGCCAGGGACACCAGGACTCGGATCATCTGATCCCGTAGCGCCTGCGGGGTGGCGTTTTCCCGCAGCATGCGCCAGATGCATTCCAGTTCCCTTCGGGCCTGGGAGTGGGCGTAGTACGCCGGCCCCAGGAAACCAGGCAGAGGATCAGCCGGCCGGGCCTTTGAATAGATCAGATCGTATCGGGCGATGCTCGCCCGACAGCCTTGGCGCGCATCCATCGAGTTGAACACCTGGACGGTGAGTCCCTGGATGTCGAGAACGTAGACATGCTCACCCCGTCCCAGATGCAGCCAATCTCCTGGCATGAGCCGCAGATATCGTTGCGTCACGGCGGCTTCCGCCAACTTCAATGAAGCATGGAGCGCTTCCTGATATCGCCGAGAACGGGCAATGCCGGCAGTGAGTTCTTCATGTTCCTCCGCAGTGAGTTTTCGCGAACCACATTGCAGGAAGTCCTTGTCCAGCACGTCCCGTTCCGCGTCCGCCAACTCCTGGACGACCTGGGAAGCGGGCAGCAGGGCGTCGAATTCCGACAACAGCGTGTGCAAAACTTCATGGGGCAGATAGCGCTCCACCTCGGGGAATGGGTCATTTCCGCCAAAAGGGTCCGGCGAATCCCGCAACATCTGCAACACCTCGACGATGCGGGCCTTGGCCTGGTTACCGGACCACATGCCTCGCTCCTTGTCGACCCACAGATATCTATCAACGGCATTGATGTGTCCTCCCGCCTTCTGCAGCCTCTGCAAACACGCCGCCAGCAGTGAGGTGGGAAGGGTCTGGCCGATTTGCGGGTCGGCGTTCCAGATTGAGTGAGCAGTCATGTCCCACTGAAAGTTCGATTTAACCGTGACTGAGTATCCAGGCAGTTCAATCGTCATCCGCCAATGAAGAACCTATCCAGCTGCCCAAGGCGATGGCGCCTACCCAGTCCCAGAATCCCATGCCCTGGCGGCGCGTCTGGCGTTCCGTGGGCAATAGTCGCTTGCGCTGACGCGCGGCCCAGTCGCCAAGGAGTGCGACTTCCGGACAGAGGGTCAGGGTGATGTTGAGGGGCAGCATCACCGGGCCCTCCGTGGGCAGGCCGCGCCGCGCCAGCTCGGCCCTGGGGTTTTCCAGAAACGAATCAAGGGCGGACAGCCCGGATTCCAGATCGCGCAGGACGTGGCGATAGACAGCCACCAGCCAGTCGCGCACTTGCCGTTCCCCCGGGTCGGGAAACAGGCGCCGCACCTCGCTCATGGAGTCTGACCAATCCTGAACCCAGCCATCGAGTTGGTGCGTGGCCAAGGCTGCGGCTGCGGCCTGTCCATCTGGAAGGGCGACGGGGGCCAGATATTTTTCGATGATAAGAACGAGGTCCTCGACCCCGGCGAGCATGCGCTGCATATGCCATCGCACTTCCGGAACCATGTCCGGGCAAGGCAGAACGGCCGCTTCGCGCGCGTTCATTGCCAGGCGCAGGGTCTGGAGCACGGACGGAAGCTCTTCCTTCAGCGCCAGCAGGTTGGGGGGAAGTTCGTGGTCGTTCATGGCGTGCCTCCAGATCGTCGTCTTCTAGACGCTTCGATGATGGCACCAGAGAGGCTCACCAGATGAGCCCCCCCCCAATCACTCACTGATCAGCTCGACCGAAAAATAGGCTCTCAAGAAAACGAAGGGCCGCCCCGAGTGTTCTTGTCCCACTCGGGGGGGGCGGGCTGGGCGCAGCCCGCCCGGTGCTCAGAGGCTGCCGAGCCAGAGCAAACC
>CAZEOR010000432.1:0-2825 GCA_964513695.1 uncultured Thiobacillus sp. | reverse complement strand
CCGATTGGCGCAACCGCCAGCTTGCCGCCATCGCCGGCTTCCAGCGCGACCGGGAGGCCTGGCGCCGGGCGCTCGCCGCCCTGGCGCCATGATCGAAGGCCTGCGCAACCGGCTGCACCGGCGCCGCTACCCGGTCCGCTACGCCCAGCTCGACGAGTTGTTGCGCAACCAGTCCCTGAGCCGGGAACAGTTGCTGGACAAGCAGGCCCGGGATCTGGCCGTCATGGTCGCCTGGGCCGCCGCCAATACGGATTACTACGCGGAGAGATTCGCCGGGATGGATTTGTCCGCTCGGGATTTCGCCGACCTGCCCATCCTGACCAAGGACGACGTCCGCAAGCACCTGGACGCCCTGCTGGCCCGGGGTGCGCGGGACCGGGCCAGGCTCGGCCATACCGGCGGTTCCACCGGCAAGCCCCTGGCCTTCTGGTACGACGACGCCAAGCACGAGCTGATGCGGGCAGGCATGTGCCGCAGCTACATGATGTCCGGCTGGCGGCCGGGCCGGAAAATCCTCAACTTCTGGGGCGCGCGCCAGGACGTGGTGGCCGGCGGCGTGTTCGGCCAACGACTCGGCGCGGGCCTGGACGATTTCATCGCCGCCGAGAAGACCATTCCCGCCTGGGAATACAGCGAAGCCAACCTGCATGCCTGGGCCCGCGCCATCCAGGCTTACCGCCCGACCCTGTTGCAGGGCTACGCCTCGGCGCTGACGGAAGTCGCCCGTCACGTGCTGGTCCGCCGTATGTCCATGCCGAGGAGCCTGATCGGCGTCTATTCCACCGCCGAGGTGCTCGACGACCAGCAGCGGGAACTGATGCGGCGGGCCTTCGGCTGCAAGGTGTTCAACCAGTACGGCAGCCGCGAGGTGCCCAACATGGCCTGCGAATGCCGCCACGGCAACATGCACGTGTTCACCGACATGGTGTACCTGGAATCCCGCCCCATGGACGGCGAGGACCGCTTGCTGGTGACTTCCCTCACCAACCGTCTGATGCCCTTCATCCGCTATGACATCGGCGACTCCGGCCGCCTGCTGGACGGCGAATGCGCTTGCGGCTCGCCGTTCCCCCTCATGGCCATGGGCATGTGCCGGCGCAACGACCTGATCCTGGCCCGGGGCGGCAGGCGCATCCACCCGTCCTACTTCAACCGCCTGCTCTACGGCTTCACGCAGATCCGCCAGTACCAGTGGGTGCAGCGCGGCCCGGACCGCATCGACCTCAATCTGGTCGCGCCGCAACGTCTGTCCGAGGCCGTCGTGGCCGATCTCGCCGCCCACATTCGCGCGGAGGTGGACCCGGACATGGCACTCCAGGTGAATTACCTGGAGGACATTCCCCGTACGGTGTCCGGCAAGCATCGCTTCGTGATTGGCATGGACGCCACAGCGGCCGGGTGAAATTGCCGTGCCGACTGGCACGCGTATTGCTGCAATCCAACCGTGAGAACATGTCGATTCCCGGCCCACTTGCCGGGATCAAGGAGGTCCCATGACACATTACATCCGGCAACTGTTTTTCTTGCTTGCTCTATTCTGGCTTGCCCTGGCCAGCGCCCGCGCCGCAGCGGAAGCCGAGCCCATGATCCTCACCGCGACGATTCCCGGCGTGGGCATGGAGCAGGCCGTGGCCGCCCTGGACCGGGCCGTGGTCAGCCACAACTACACTTTCGTGCGCCAGCAGGCCATCGACAGCCGGCTGGTGCCCTATGCCCAGGAGGTGCGCTCGGTGCGCATCTACTACTTCTGCAACTTCGCCAAGATGGACCGAGCTCTGCGCATCGACCCCCGCGCGGCCCAGATGCTGCCATGCCGCATCACCTTGATCGAGACGCCCTCGGGCGTGGATCTGATGGCGGTGAATCCGGCCTGGGTATCGCTGGGTATGGGCAACCCCCTGCTGCACGCGGAATGCCTGGAACTGAAGGCCGACTACCTGGCGATTCTGGAGGAGGCGACGTTATGAAACGGGTTGCCATGCTGCTGGCGCTGCTGTTGCTGGCTGCGAGCGCACGGGCCGAGCCCCTGACGGCGGCCAAGTCCGTTTCCATGCGCCAGGCGGTGGATGACATCACCCTGGCTGCCGCCAATCACGACATGGTGCTGGTCAAGGTGCAGCCCATCGACAGCGCCCTGGTCAAGCGGGGTTTCGAAGATCCCCACGTCCGCATCCTGTTCATCGCTAGCGAGACCGCGGTGCGCTGGGCCGAGGCGGCCGACCCCCGCCTGCTCAATCTGCTGCCGCTGCGCCTCACCCTGATCCAGCGGGACGGGCGGGTGACCGCCATGACCGACGATTTCGAGCCCTGGCTGCGGGAGTTCCCCCAGGGCGAAGCCCGCTTGTTGCTCAAGGCCTGGCAGGCCGAGCTGAAGGCCATGCTGGATGACTTCGTCGGGCAATGAGCCGGGAGGCGTATCTGTGCCCTGAAAGGGAGACTTCCCCGGTTTTTTGGCACAGCAACAGTGCATCGGATTCTGGCCGTGGTCTGCGTACTTTTTGAAGAATTTCAAAATATTAAATAAATACAATGAGATAGATTGCATTTTTAGGTTGGCATGGGCATTGCTAATAGCTCACTGACCGACGCAACGGCGCGTCGGCCATGTCGCTCCTTCGCAGATGTAACTTGGACAACGGCGTCCCTCCCCCTCGGGGGTCGGACGCCGCTTTTTTTTGGAGTTCAGAAATGCTTATCCTCCCGCCCAACAGTGAGCAGCCCACCGTCAACGATGGTAAACGTGATTTCTTGAAGAAAGCCGCCAGCATGTCCGCCGCCGCCGCCATCATGTCCCTCGTCCCCCCGGGGGTGCGCAGCGCCGCCTG
>CAZEOR010000431.1:0-2831 GCA_964513695.1 uncultured Thiobacillus sp. | reverse complement strand
CAGGGTAATTTCTGTTACCCATGTCCTTGAACCAATGTGTTACCGATCAGTTTGATCCGTACCGGCGTGCTTTCTTTGGTTCCTTTCTTTGCACGAGCAAAGAAAGGAACGCGCTGCCGGGCGCCCCCGGCCAACCATCGTGGCCTTACGTCGAGCCCCCGAATCAGCGCACCACGTAAGTCACCCACCGCTAAATCCCCCCTAGCCCCCCTTTGGGAAAGGGGGGAAACACTTGGCGCGGGAGAGGGAGAAAACCTCAGCCGCACGCCCCCACCGCCCCACACGCCGTACAAAAATCACACCCATCCTTCCGGATCACCGTGTCATTCCCGCATTCCTTGCAACGCTTGCCCTTCAGCGCCGGCAAGGCGGTGGCGGTCTGGCCGCCGCTGGGGCTGACGGCGGGTTCCTGGAGCATGCCCATCTGGACGATGGGTTGGCCGTCCTCGGTCAAGAGGCCGAGCATGGCGAAGCGGTGGATGATGAGTTGGGCGACGTAGGCCACGGTGGAGGGCCAGGTCTGGCTCTTCTCGGAGCCGGGCACCTTGGCCATGAAGTCGCCCAGGGGTTCCGGGTAGTCCACCAGCTTCCTGAGCTTCATGCCGATCCAGGCCGGGTCCATGACGCGCATGTCCAGGGAGAGCATCTTGCACAGGCCGTCCAGGGCGCGGGGGTATTCGCCGGAGAGCCAGACCGAGTAGGGGCGGGTGACGCCGTCGGGGAGGGTGATTTCCTTCAGGCCGAGGACGAAGTCGTCGCCGGAGGCGGGGTTGAGCACGTCGACCGTCCAGGACAGGGTGCCGTCGGTGCCGGTCTTGGGTTCCTTGGCGCTGAACAGGGCATCCAGCAGGGGGCTGGGGGCGTCCACGTCCAGGGCGTTCAACTGCTCCAGGCGCCAGCGCACGATCTGGGCCACGGCGGAGACCACGCTGGGCACCTGGCGGGGCTCGCCGTCCGGGGGGAAGGGGATGGCGCAGGCGTCGTCGCCCCGGGTCTTGGCCAGGGAGTCGAGTTTATGTTTCAGCCAGGCCCGGTCGTTGGCGCGCATGTCCATGGACAGGCTCTTGGCCAGGGCGCCGATGCCGCGCGGCTGCTCGGCGCCGTTGACCCAGACTTCGAAGGGGAAGGCGCGGCCGCCGCCGTTTTCCACGTGGCCGATGAACAGGGCGAAGCTGCCCTGGGGGTATTCGAGCATGTAGCTCCAGGCCGGGTTGCCGCCGGGCAGGCGCGGGCGGCCGGGCCACTTGAGGCTTTCCAGCACGGGGGCGGGCAGGGTCTTGATCTCGATGCGGCGGTTGACGTCGCCGGTGGCGAAGTCCTGGGGCGCGGCCTTTTCCGGTTCCACGGAAAGCACGCTGCCCAGCACGGCGTTGGGGCGGTAGGTGGTGATGCCCTTCAGGCCGGCCTTCCAGGCGGCGGTGTAGAGCTCCTGGAAATCGCCGAAGGGGTAGTTCTCCGGTACGTTGACGGTTTTGGAGATGGCGGAATCCACGAAGGGGGCCACCACGGCCACCATGTTCATATGGGCCAGGGCGGAGATCTCCAGGGCGGTGACGAAGCCCGCCGGCAGGTTCTCCATGTCGCCGCCCTGTTCCTTGTAGAGGCGGTAGGCGTGGTCTTCCACCTGGTAATCCTTGGTGCCGCCGTCGGCCATGCGCTTCTTGCGCGTGTAGTACCAGGAGAAGGGCGGCTCGATGCCGTTGCTGGCGTTGTCGGCGAAGGCCAGGGAAATGGTGCCGGTGGGGGCGATGGAGAGCAGGTGGGAATTGCGGATGCCGTGTTCGCGGATCTCGGCCTTGAGCTCGGCCGGCAGGCGCGAGGCGAAGTTGGTGCCGGACAGGTACAGATCGGCGTTGAACAGGGGGAAGGCGTCCCGTTCCTTGGCCAGTTCCACCGAGGCCTTGTAGGCCTCGTCGCGCATGAACTCGGCGGCCTTGCCGGCAAAGGCGCGGGCCTCCTCGCTGTCATAGCGCAGGCCGAGCATGACCAGGGCGTCGCCCAGGCCGGTGAAGCCCAGGCCGACGCGGCGCTTGGACTGGGCCTCGGCGTGCTGCTTTTCCAGGGGCCAGGCGGTCAGGTCGAGGACGTTGTCGAGGGCGCGCACGGCGACGGCCACCACTTTGGCGAAGCCGGTGTAGTCGAACTCGGCGCCGGCCTCGAAGGCGGAGCGCACGAAGCGGGTCAGGTTCACCGAGCCCAGGCAGCAGCAGCCGTAGGGCGGCAGGGGCTGCTCGCCACAGGGGTTGGTGGCCTCGATGGTCTCGCAGTAGGACAGGTTGTTGTCCCGGTTCATGCGGTCCAGGAACAGCACGCCGGGCTCGGCGTGGTCGTAGGTGGAGTGCATGATCTGGCCCCACAACTCGCGGGCTTTCAGCTTGCGGTAGACCCAGATGCCGTCGCCGCGCTGATAGGCGCCGTCGGCCATCTGCTCGGCGCCGGGGGCGGCCTTGTGGGTGAGTTCCACGTCCTCGTCGGCCTCCACCGCCTTCATGAAGGTGTCTGTGACGCCCACGGAAATGTTGAAGTTCTTCAGGTCGCCGCTGTCCTTGGCGTGGATGAAGGCCTCGATGTCCGGATGGTCGCAGCGCAGCACGCCCATCTGGGCGCCGCGGCGGGAGCCGGCGGATTCCACGGTTTCGCAGGAGCGGTCGAACACGCGCATGTAGGAGACGGGGCCGCTGGCGCGGGACTGGGTGCCCTTCACCAGGGAGCCCTTGGGCCGGATGGTGGAGAAGTCGTAGCCGACGCCGCCGCCGCGGCGCATGGTCTCGGCGGCTTCTTCCAGGGCCACGTAGATGCCGGGCTTGCCTTCGCTTTCCCCGGAGATGGCG
>CAZEOR010000430.1:0-2837 GCA_964513695.1 uncultured Thiobacillus sp. | reverse complement strand
CCTTGAGGAACACCGGGCCGTCCGTGCCCTGGCCGATGGGCTCGTTGGCCATGTCGATGTCCACTCGGCCAGCCAGGGCAAAGGCCACCACCAGGGGCGGGCTCATGAGGAAGTTGGCCTTCACGTTCTGGTGCACCCGGGCTTCGAAGTTGCGGTTGCCGGACAGCACCGAGCAGGCCACCAGGTCCTTGTCCAGAACTTCCTTCTCCACCGCTTCCGGCAGGGGGCCGGAGTTGCCGATGCAGGTGGTGCAGCCGTAGCCCACCACGTTGAAGCCCACCTGGGCCAGGGGCTCCAGCAGGCCGGCTGCCTTCAGGTATTCGGTGACGGCGCGGGAACCGGGGCCGAGGGAAGTCTTCACGTGGGCCGGCGTCTTCAGCCCCTTGGCCGCCGCCTTCTTGGCCAGCAAGCCTGCGGCGATCATGACGCCGGGGTTGGATGTGTTGGTACAGGAGGTGATGGCGGCAATCACCACATCCCCATTCTGCAACCCTTGCCCCTTGCTCCTTGCCCCTTGCGCCTTGCCATACCCCCCCTGGTCCTTGGGCAGTTCCAGCAGGGTCTCGAAGCTTTCCTTCAGGGCATACAGGTTGATGCGGTCCTGGGGCCGCTTCGGGCCGGCCACGGAGGGCTTCACGCTGCCCAGGTCCAGTTGCAGGGTCTGGCTGTAGTCACACTGGCCGGCCTTGGGGATACCGAACAGGCCTTGCACCTTGTAGTAGTTGCGCTGGGCATCCACCTTGGCGGGGTCGCGGCCGGTGGCCAGGTAGTACTGGCAGGTGGCTTCATCCACCGGGAAGAAGCCCATGGTGGCGCCGTATTCCGGCGCCATGTTGGCGATGGTGGCCCGGTCGGTGACGGGCAGGGCCTCGGCGCCTTCGCCGAAGAATTCCACGAACTTGCCCACCACCTTGGCGCGGCGGAGCATCTCGGTGATGGTCAGCACGATGTCGGTTGCGGTGATGCCGGTGGGGATGGCGCCGGTGAGTTCCACGCCCACCACGTCCGGGGTCAGGAAATAGACCGGCTGGCCCAGCATGCCGGCTTCCGCTTCGATGCCGCCCACGCCCCAGCCCACCACGCCCAGGCCGTTGATCATGGTGGTGTGGCTGTCGGTGCCCACCAGGGTGTCCGGATAGTAGACGCCATCCTTTTCCATGACGCCCCGGGCCAGGTATTCCATGTTGACCTGGTGGACGATGCCGACGCCGGGGGGCACGACTTTAAACGTATCGAAGGCCTGCATGCCCCACTTCATGAACTGGTAGCGCTCCCGGTTGCGCTGGAATTCGATCTCCATGTTCTGCTGCAATGCATTGGCGTTGCCGAACACATCAACCTGCACCGAGTGGTCAACGACCAGTTCCACCGGCGCCAGGGGCTCCACCTTGGCGGCGTCCTTGCCGGTGCGCTGGGCGAAGGAGCGCATGGCGGCCAGGTCGGCCAGCAGGGGCACGCCGGTGAAATCCTGCAACAGGATGCGCGCCACCACGAAGGGAATCTCTTCCGTGCGGTTGGCGTTGGGCTGCCAGCCGGCCAATTCCCGCACGTGCTGCTCGGTGATCTTCTTGCCGTCGTAGTTGCGCAGCACGGATTCCAGCACCACGCGGATGGAGACGGGCAGGCGCGAGATGGCGCCGACGCCGGCCTTTTCCAACTGGGGCAGGGAATAGTAGGTACCGGTCTTGCCGTTGCCGGCGTCGAAGGTTTGGCGGGAGTCGAAGAGGCTGTGCATGGCGATGGCGTCGAGTTTGAAAAAAATGAATTTTAACCAAACGGCGGCGCGAAACCTTCGCCTGTTTTTTTGCAATGCAGCAAGATAAACTTCAGGAACGGTCGCCCTCCGCTGGCTTATAAAGAGTGAAGCGACCGACACTTATCCGCCCCGAGAGGAAGACATGAGCGACCTGAACCAGAAAGCCCTGGATTACCACGAGTTTCCCCGTCCCGGAAAAATCTCGGTGGAATCCTCCAAACCCTGCGCCACCCAATACGAGCTGTCCCTGGCCTACACCCCCGGCGTCGCCGAGCCGGTGCGCCAGATCGCCAAGGACCCGGCCAACGCCTACCGCTACACCAACAAGGGCAACCTGGTCGCCGTTATCACCGATGGCACCGCCATCCTGGGCCTGGGCAACCTGGGGCCGCTCGCCTCCAAGCCGGTCATGGAAGGCAAGGGCATCCTGTTCAAGCGCTTCGCCGGCATCGACGTCTTCGACATCGAGGTCAACGCCCCCAGCGTCGCCAGCTTCATCGAAACCGTGGTGAACATCTCCCCCACCTTCGGCGGCATCAACCTG
Source organism: uncultured Thiobacillus sp. (assembly GCA_964513695.1). Classification (GTDB taxonomy): domain Bacteria; phylum Pseudomonadota; class Gammaproteobacteria; order Burkholderiales; family Thiobacillaceae; genus PFJX01. The sequence goes on along the minus strand of CAZEOR010000430.1, from coordinate 537 downwards.
GAAGACATCGCCGCGCCCCACTGCTTCGAGATCGAGGAAGCCCTCAAGGCGCGCCTGGACATCCCCGTGTTCCACGACGACCAGCACGGCACCGCCGTGGTCATGTGCGCCGGCCTCATCAACGCCCTGGAAGTGCAGGGCAAGAAGCTCGACGACGTCAAACTGGTCTGCCTGGGCGCCGGCGCCGCCGGCCTGTCCTGCATGCGCCTGCTCATCGCCATGGGCGGCAACAAGGCCAACATGACCCTGGTGGACAGCAAGGGCGTCATCCATAGCGGCCGCACCGACCTCAACGCCCACAAACAGGAATTCGCCAAGACCACCGACATGCGCACCCTGGCCGACGCCATGAAGGGCGCCGACGTGTTCATCGGCGTCTCCGGCCCCAACCTGGTGAGCCAGGACATGGTGAAGAGCATGGCCGCCAGGCCCATCCTGTTCGCCATGGCCAACCCGGACCCGGAAATCAGCCCCGCCGACGTCCATGCCGCCCGCGACGACGCCCTCATGGCCACCGGCCGCTCCGACTACCCGAAC
>CAZEOR010000429.1:0-2862 GCA_964513695.1 uncultured Thiobacillus sp. | reverse complement strand
ACTTCTCACCTGGGCGATACCACTTGATCGAGTGGCTGCGGGATGAAACCGAGGGGAAATGAATGGGAACGCGGGATGGCGGAAAGGGCGGGATTCGAACCCGCGATAGGGCAAGCCCTATACCGGATTTCGAGTCCGGCGCATTCGACCACTCTGCCACCTTTCCGCTGACATTCCCGCCAGGGGTGGTCAGGGGCGGGAAAGGGCGGCATTCTACCCGTATTCCCAAGGAGCCGGCATAACAAAGATGACCCTCATGGCGCCAAGACCTGGCCTGATTCGGCGGTACGCGATCGTCTTGTCGGTGCTCGTGTCCCTGGCCGGATGTTCACCCGATCCGGTGCCCGCGCCGGAGCAATCCGGCGAACTGGTGGTGGCGACCCGTAATAGCCCCACCACGTATTTCCTTGATACGGAAGACAAGCCCTCTGGCTTCGAGTACGACCTGGTGGACGCCTTTGCCAGGAAGCAGGGCTGGAAGCTCCGTTTCATGGTGGCGGACAACCTGGATGATTTGTTCGGCATGGTGGCCAATGGCCAGGCCCATCTGGCCGCGGCCGGGCTGACCGCCAACGACGAGCGGCGCACCCGGCTGCGCTTCGGTCCCAACTATGGCCAGGTCAAGGAGTGGGTGGTGTGCCGCCAGAGCGAAAAGCCGCCACGCCGGCTTGAGGATCTGGTCGGCCTGCGGCTGGAAGTGGTGGCTGGCAGCAGCCATGTGGATCGACTCAAGCTGCATCAACGCCGGCTTTCCAGCCTGAAATGGGTGGAAATGAAAACTCCCGGCTCCGAGGAGCTGCTGGAGCGTGTGGATATCGGGCTCGCGGATTGCACAGTGGTGGATTCCGACAGCCTGGACGTGGCGCGTAACTTCCATCCCAACCTGCACCCGGCCTTCGTGCTGGAAAGCGCCCAACCCCAGGCCTGGGTGCTCGGGCGGAACATGGATATGGGGTTTTCCCGCCGGGTCGTGGACTTTTTCAAGGACATGGAACAAAGCGGCGAATTGGCCCGGCTACGGGAACGCTACTTCGGTCATGTGACCCGGCTCCAGGAGGCCGATGTGCTGGGTGTGCTGGAGAAACGCGGTACGCTGCTGCGGGATTTACGCCAGCACTTCCAGACCGGCCAGGCGGAAACGGGGCTGGACTGGCGCCTTCTGGCCGCCATCGCCTACCAGGAATCCCAATGGAATGCCCACGCGGTATCCCCCACCGGGGTGCGTGGCCTCATGATGCTGACCGAGGACACCGCGGATCATTTGGGTGTCAAGGATCGCCTGGATGCGCGCGAAAGCATCCTGGGGGGCGCGCGCTATGTGGTCCTGCTGAAATCCGGGTTGCCCGAGCACATTCCCGATCCAGACCGGACCTGGCTCGCCCTGGCCGCCTACAACATCGGGCAGGGGCATCTCAACGACGCCCGGACCCTGGCCAGGAAACTGGGCAAGAATCCCGATGAATGGCGTGATATGAAAGTGGTTCTGCCCCTGCTAAGCCGCAGCGAGCATGCCCACAGCCTGAAGTACGGCTTCGCCCGCGGCGGTGAGGCGCGGGCATTCGCAGAGAACGTGCGCATCTATTACGACATCCTGCTCAAATACGAAAAACCCTATCGGGAATTCCTGAATTTCGATTGATTTCCGGCCTCTCCGTCCCCCGCGTGCCAGGTTCAAGTTTCCTATCTCCCCGCCGTTAACCGGTTTCATGACGCTCCCCTCGCATGACGATGAATAAGGATAGTTCCAACTTCCCGCCCCCACCCCCACCCCAGGCTCCCATGGATTGGTCGAAAATTCAGCGAGATAGCCTGGACTTGTCGCGCAAGCTGTTGGAAGAGGGGTGGGATCGGTTGCGGGCGGTCCGCCTGGTTCATCTCCTGGCGAATTGCGTGTCGGCAGCCGAAGCCCTGGCCTGGCTGGATGTAAAACGCGCCGCCGAGACAGTGCTCTCCAGTCTCCAGCCTCTGCTGTTGGCAACAGATAAGCCTGATTCGGACCATATGCGTGAGTTGCTCGCCCCTCTGGTCATCCTGGATGTTCACCAAGGCCGTAGCGATATCGTCATCGAACGTCCCTTGCTGCCGAAGGGGTGGGTTCTGGCGCTCCTGGACGGCACGCCATCCCGGGACGGCTTGCTTGCCGAACTGGAGTGGGCCGGAATGACCGTCGAACACCTGGCCCGCGATGCGGGGGAACTGGCTGAATGGCTGCGCACGGAAGCCTATTCCAGCGTGGTCCTGGTGAATATCGACGGGCTGGAATCCGCCGTCACACTGGACGCCTTCCGTCGCATGAGGGAAAAGCTCGCCGGCCGGAGCAACGCGGTGTTTGTGGCGGTGACAGAAGGCCAGAGCTTCGCCACCCAGCTGGCCGCCTTGCGCGCGGGCATGGATCTGTTCCTGGAGAAGCCCGTCACACGGGAGCGGCTCCGGGACGTGTTGGAAAATGTGGTCTGGAAACCCGAGCAGCCTTACCGCGTCATGCTGGTGGACGACGAGAAAAGCACTCTGGATTACGTTTCCAGTCTGCTGGAAGCCGAGGGAATCCGGGTTGTCGGCGTGTCAGACCCTCTGGTCGTGCTGGATTTCATTGCGGAATTCGACCCGGATGTGTTGTTGGTCGATATCGAGATGCCCGTCTGCAAGGGTACTGAACTGGTGACCCTGTTACGCCAGAAAGATCGCTATGCGCTTATCCCGGTCATCTATCTGACCGCCTGGGACGACCAGGATCGGCGCATGGCGGCCCGGATCGCGGGCGGTGAGGATTTCCTTACCAAACCCGTCGATCCCAAGCTCCTGGGCGCTGCCGTGGTGTCCCGCGCGCGCCGCCACCGTCACCAGCATCATCTGGAACGTATG
>CAZEOR010000428.1:0-2892 GCA_964513695.1 uncultured Thiobacillus sp. | reverse complement strand
CGGCGCGTTGCCCTTCCGGACGCCCTACGAGTCCCTGACCATGGCCTCCATCATCGAGAAGGAAACCGGCGCGCCCGAGGAACGGCCCCGCATCGCCTCCGTGTTCATCAATCGCTTGCGCATTGGCATGCGCCTGCAAACAGATCCAACTGTGATCTATGGTCTTGGCGAGCGTTTCGATGGCAATTTGCGTCGGACCGACCTACTCTCGGATACCTCATATAACACCTATACTCGTGCCGGCTTGCCGCCCACACCCATTGCGTTGCCTGGCGCTGCATCCTTGCGCGCTGCGCTCAATCCTGACAAGAGCAGTGCATTGTATTTCGTCGCAAAAGGCAATGGCCGGCACGAGTTTTCCGATAGTCTGGATGCTCACAACCGAGCTGTTGCCCGATATCAGAAACGCTAGGAAGAACTCCATGCAAGGTCCCTTCATTACTCTGGAAGGCGTCGATGGCGCGGGTAAGAGCAGTCACCTGGACTGGTTGGCTACTTGGTTCCGGATGCAGGGCCGTGTTGTGCGCATGACGCGAGAACCGGGTGGGACGCCAGTGGGAGAAAAACTGCGCGAGATTGTTCTGCACGAACCCATGCATGCCGAGACCGAGGCATTGATCATGTTCGCCGCCCGGCGCGAACATATCGAGCAGGTGATCCGACCCGCTTTGGCTGCGGGCGATGTGGTGATTTCCGATCGTTTCACCGATGCCAGCTTCGCCTACCAATGCGGGGGGCGCGGCCTGCCCGAGGCTCGTCTGGAATTGCTGGAGTCCTGGGTCCACGCCGACCTCCAGCCCGATCTAACTCTGTTGTTCGACCTGCCCACGGAGATCGCAGCCCAGCGCCTTGCCTTCGCCCGTTCGCCGGACCGTTTCGAGCGGGAGAAGGACGACTTTCATGCCCGTGTGCGCGCCGCCTATTTGCGACGCGCGGAACGGCATCCGGAGCGAATCCGGGTGATCGACGCCAGCCAGGGCCTGGATGCGGTGAGAGGACAGCTGACTGGCATCCTGGAGTCATGGACGTGATCCATCCCTGGAATCTGCCCCTGTTCCGGCAACTCAGCGCCGACCGGGAACGAATGCCCCACGCGCTGTTGCTGCATGGACCGGCAGGTTTGGGCAAGCGCGACCTGGCCATTGGACTGGCTCAGTGGATGCTGTGCGAAGCCCCAACGCGGAATGGCCCGTGTGGCGCCTGCGATGCCTGCAACTGGTTTGTCCAGGGCAATCATCCTGACTTTCGCCAGGTCGAACCTCAGGAAGAGGAGGTCGATGACAGTGGCAAGGTGACTAAGAAGGCCAGCAAGCAGATCAGCGTGGAATCGGTGCGAGGCATCACGGATTTTCTTGGCCTGACTGCCCATCGTGGTGGCTGGCGTGCAGCGGTCGTTCACCCCGCTGAATACATGAATGTGGCTGCTGCCAACGCGTTATTAAAAACCCTTGAGGAGCCGCCCGCCCGCGTACTGCTCATTCTGGTGTCCCATCAACCAGGTCGTCTGCTGCCCACTGTGATTTCCCGCTGTCGCAAAGTTGGGGTCAGTCCACCTCCACGCGATACAGCCATCGACTGGCTGCGTCAGGCAGGTGTGGTTGGGCCGGAGAATGTGCTGGCCGAGGCGGCTGGCGCGCCCCTGACCGCTTTGGGCTATGCCGATCCGGAACGTGGGGCACGCAGGGACGCTTTTCTCGATCTGTTGTCCCGTCCGGACCAGATGGACCCATGTAGTGCCGCCCAGTCCTACCAGAATCCCATCGCCGACACATGGGGCTGGCTGGCACGCTGGATGGTCGATCTTGTGTCCCTGCGTTTGACCGGTGACACCCGTTATTTCCAGGACCGTGTTGCTATCGCCGGTCGCATAAGCCAGAAAGCGGATCTGGCCGGGCTTCTGGACTTCCAGCGGGAACTGGGTGAAGCCGCCCGTTGGTTGCGGCACCCGTTGAGCACCCAGTTGTTGCTAGAATCCTGGCTCATCAGATACATCGAGATAACACGAGGTGGAGCATGAGTGAAAGCGCGCGCCAACCCGCCGGCCGGGCCGGGATGCTTTCCCTGGCCATCAAGGAACGCTCAGCCCTGTTCGCGGCCTACATGCCCTTCGTGAAAGGTGGTGGATTGTTCATCCCCACCAACCGGCCCTACCAGATGGGCGATCAGGTCTACATGTTGCTGACCCTGATGGAAGACCCCAACAAGCTGCCCATCTCCGGCAAGGTGGTATGGATCACGCCTTCAGGCGCCCAAGGCAACCGCCAGCAAGGCATCGGTGTGCAATTCGATGAGAGCGAAGGCGCTAGCGCCGTGCGCCAGAAAATCGAGGGGCTTCTCGGAAATGCCATGAAGTCCACCCGCCACACCCACACAATGTAATTCCTTCCTCCAATTCCGACGCTGGCGGGCAATCGACGGCGACCATTTGCCATGTTCGTAGATTCCCATTGCCATATCGATTTCCCGGATTTCAGCGAAGGGGTGCAACCCTTGTTGGACAACATGAGCGCCGCCGGCGTGGGAGCCGCCTTGTGCGTGTCCGTCAATCTGGAACATTTCCCACGTGTGTTGGCGCTGGCGGAGGCCCATTCCAACCTGTTCGCTTCGGTGGGGGTGCATCCCGACCACGATGAAGGCCGGGAGCCGTCAATCGGGGAATTGGTGGAGTTGGCCGGCCATCCCCGGGTATTGGCCATCGGTGAAACAGGCCTGGATTACTACAGAATGAAGCGCGAGGAAGTGGATTGGCAGCGTGACCGCTTCCGAGCCCATATCCGCGCTGCGCGCACCGCGGGCAAGCCTCTCATCATCCATACCCGGAACGCCGCCGAGGACACCTTGGCGATCATGGCTGAGGAAGGGGCTGGCGAGGCGGGGGGCGTGATGCATTGT
>CAZEOR010000427.1:0-2896 GCA_964513695.1 uncultured Thiobacillus sp. | reverse complement strand
CGACTGGACCCGGGTGCGCTCCCTGGGCGCCTACATCAAGGGCACCAACGGCAAGTCCCAGGGCGTCGTGCCCTTCCTGAAAGTGGCCAACGACACCGCCGTGGCGGTGAACCAGGGCGGCAAGCGCAAGGGCGCGGTGTGCGCCTTCCTGGAAACCTGGCACATGGACATCGAGGAGTTCCTGGAGCTGCGCAAGAACACCGGCGACGACCGCCGCCGCACCCACGACATGAACACCTCCAACTGGGTGCCGGACCTGTTCATGAAGCGCGTGATGGACAACGCCGAATGGACCCTGTTCAGCCCCTCCGACTGTCCGGACCTGCACGACCTGTTCGGCAAGTCTTTCGAGGAAGCCTACGTCCGCTATGAAGAGAAGGCCGAGCGGGGCGAGATCAAGGTGTTCAAGAAGGTGTCCGCCCTGGGCCTGTGGCGCAAGATGCTGTCCATGCTGTTCGAGACCGGCCATCCCTGGATCACCTTCAAGGATGCCTGCAACGTGCGCTACACCAACCAGCACGTGGGCGTGGTGCACAGCTCCAACCTGTGCACCGAGATCACCCTGCACACCAACGACAACGAGATCGCCGTGTGCAACCTCGGTTCCGTGAACCTGGCCAACCATCTGAAGGACGGCGGCCTGGACCATGAGAAGTTGCGCAAGACCATCCGCACCGCCATGCGCATGCTGGACAACGTCATCGACATCAACTTCTACAACGTCGGCAAGGCGCGCAATTCCAACCTGAAGCACCGTCCGTCGGCATGGGCACCATGGCTTTCCAGGACGCCCTGCACATGTTGCGCATCCCCTACGCCAGCCCCGAGGCGGTGGAATTCGCCGACCGGGCCATGGAAGCCGTGGCCTACTACGCCTACTGGGCCTCCACCGACCTGGCCGAGGAGCGGGGCCGCTACTCCAGCTTCAACGGCTCCCTGTGGAGCCAGGGCATCCTGCCCCAAGACTCCCTCAAGAAGCTGGCGGAAGAGCGCGGCGGTTACCTGGAAGCCGACTTCTCCGAAACCCTGGACTGGAACGCTCTGCGTAGCCGCATCATGTCGGTGGGCATGCGCAACTCCAACTGCCTGGCCATCGCCCCCACCGCCACCATCGCCAACATCGTTGGCGTCTCCGCCAGCATCGAGCCCACCTACCAGAACCTGTTCGTCAAATCGAACCTGTCCGGCGAGTTCACCGTGGTCAACCAGTACCTGGTACGCGACCTGAAGGCCATGAACCTCTGGGACGAGGTCATGGTGGGCGACATCAAGTACTTCGACGGCAGCCTGTCCAAGATCGACCGCATCCCGGTGGAACTGCGCGCCCTCTACGCCACCGCCTTCGAGGTGGACCCGGTGTGGCTCATCGAAGCCGGCGCCCGCCGCCAGAAGTGGATCGACCAGGCCCAGAGCCTGAACCTCTACTTCCATGGCGCCTCCGGCAAGAAGCTGGACGAGACCTACAAGCTGGCCTGGATTCGCGGCCTGAAGACCACCTACTACCTGCGCTCCATGGGGGCCACCGCCGCCGAAAAATCTACCGGCCGGGGCGGCGAGCTGAACGCCGTGTCGAGCGGTGGAGCTGGCATGGGGGGCGGCATGGGTGGAGGAATGGGAGGAGGAATGGGAGGAGGAATGGGAGGAGGAATGGGAGGAGGAATGGGCGCTTCCGGAATGGGGACATCCGGCAGCGTGGGTTCCGGCGGCTACGTCGCCTCGCCCGCCCTGCCGGAGCCGGAAATCGTCGGCAAGGCCTGCACCCTGCGCCCCGGCGATCCCGGCTTCGAGGAATGCGAGGCCTGCCAGTAAGGTCGCCCCATGACGCCCCACGATCTGGCCGACGAGGTTTCCACACTCTTCAGCCTGCCCGACCTGGTGATCCGGGCCTGCGCGGTGATGGATTCCCCCACCGCCACGGCCCAGGATCTGGTCGAGGTGGTCGAACTGGACACGAACCTGGCGGCGACGGTGCTGCGCCTGGCGAACTCGGCCTTGTACGCCGGACGCGGGCGCATCGACACCCTGAGCCGGGCGGTGGTCCTGATCGGTCACAACGCGCTGCGCGATCTGGTACTGGCCACGTCGGCGGTTACCTCTTTCCAGGGCATCCCGAAAGAGTTTGTGGACATGGATTCCTTCTGGGAGAACAGCACCACCTGCGCAGTGATCGCCCGTCTCATCGCCGGCCGGGGCCGCCTGCGGGAGGGGGAGAGTCTCTTCCTCTCGGGCCTGATGCACGGCATCGGCCGCCTGGTGTTCTACGTGCGCCGTCCCGACGATTACCGGGAAGTGCTGGAACTTTCCCGCGCCACGGAACTGTCGCTGTCGGAATCGGAAGCGCGGGTGTTCGGCTTCAACTATGCCGAGCTGGGTGCCGCGCTGCTGGAGCGCTGGGGTCTGCCTGAGCGGCTGTACATGCCGGTGCGCCATCAGCTTGTGCCCCTATCGGCGCCGGATTTCACGCGGGAAACCGCCATCCTGCACCTGGCCACCGAGATGACCTGCGACATCGCCCCCTGCTTCAAGACCGCCTGCGAGAGCGAGCCCTACGTGCCGGATCCCACTGCGATTCCCTGTATGCAACTGCTGGGGCTCACCCCCGCCGCCATGACTGAAATCAGCCTGGATGCCATGGCCGCAAGCCTGGAAGTCCTGGAAATCATCCGGCCCACAACCAGCGTCACCTACTGACCCGACTCATACGAACGCCGAAGGAGACAACGCCATGCTGAACTTCGAAGACGACATCCCTGCTACTCCCTCTGCCCGTCCCTTGCCGCCCGCCGGCACGGGCTTCGACCCCGCCTATGTGTCCTTCGGCATCAGCGACCCCCGCCTGCAACCCCGCATGCCCGAACCCACCCCCGCCTGGACCCCAACCGCCCCCGTCCCCCCC
>CAZEOR010000426.1:0-2907 GCA_964513695.1 uncultured Thiobacillus sp. | reverse complement strand
CACATACTGGCGAGGTTGATCCGGACACAGGCAGGCACAGTCGTGGTCATGGATTTCCAGTTCACCTCCCTGCCAGAAATGCCGTAATACGCCATCCAGGGATTCCGCACTGGCAAGATTCAACACTTCGTGACTGTCGGGCGGGCGATTGGTGGAAGCCAGATCGTGCCAACTGGCCCAGGGGACGCGGAACATGGACGATTCCAGATTCTCCAGCCATTTCCGGCGGTCGAAGTTTGCGGCTTCACCGATCAGGCGCTGGCCCAGCAGATTGCAGAACAGGAACGCCGCATCCGGCCATCGTTCCGCCAGGCGCCGACAACCATCGGGCCAGGTCAGCCAGGGCGCGTTCTCCCAGGCGAACACCGCATCAGGAAAACGCCGCGCCAGAATCCGCCGGGCCAACGGGTCCGGCTCCAGCACGGTGACGCGATGAAAGCGATCCAGGAACTGCCGGCTCAGGGCGTAACCCCCGCTGGGCCCGACCAGTACCAGATGATGCGTCTCCGGTCGCCAGTCGGTAATCCACCGACGTACTTGATCATGGAATGGCGCCCAGAGCGTGCGCCGCCAGCGCCAGGCGCGCAGGTGGTAAAGCAATCCGCCGCTGGCATGCAGGACCGGCATGATCCGAACTCGTCAACCACCGAACACGAGCTTCGCCACATCCTTGTAATGCTTGACGAAGCTGACCGCGAGGCCGGCCTTCACATAATCCGGCAGGCGCTCGAAGTCGGGCTGGTTGGCCTGGGGCAGGATCAGCTCGTGCACCCCCACCCGTTTCGCGGCGATGACCTTTTCCCGGATACCGCCCACCGGCAGCACCTGTCCGGTCAGGGTCAGTTCGCCGGTCATGGCCAGGGACCGGCCGATCTTCTCGTTGCGGGCCAGGGACAGTAACGCAGTGGCCATGGTGATGCCGGCGGAGGGCCCATCCTTGGGCGTGGCGCCTTCCGGCACGTGCAGATGCACGAAGGCCTCGTCGAAGAACTTCGGGTCCGCCTTGTAGGGCTTGAGATGGCTGGAGATGTAGCTGTAGGCGATCTCGGCCGATTCCTTCATCACCTCCCCCAGCTTGCCGGTGAGCTTGAAGCCCCGGTTCAGGGTGTGCACCTTGGTGGCCTCGATGGTCAGCGTCGCGCCACCCAGGGCGGTCCACGCGAGTCCCGTCACCACGCCGATGCCGGACATGGGCTTCTCGGGCAGATAAGGCGGATCGGTGAGGAAGGTTTCCAGGTTGGCCGCGTTGACCTGGAACTTCTCGGCTTCCTTGCGCACGATCTTCACCACCGACTTGCGGATGACCTTGCCCAGGTTCATTTCCAGCTGGCGCACCCCGGCTTCCCGGGCGTAGCCCTCGATGATCTTGCGCACGGCGGCTTCGCTGATGCTGACCTGGCCGCGCTTGAGGCCGGCTTTCTTCAACTGCTTGGGCCACAGGTGGTGCTTGGCGATGGCCAGCTTCTCCTCCATGAGGTAGCCGGACAGGCGGATGACTTCCATGCGGTCCAATAGCGGCGCCGGGATGGTGTCGATCTGGTTGGCGGTGCAGATGAACAGGGTCTTGGACAGGTCGAAGCGCACGTCCAGATAGTGATCCAGGAATTCGCTGTTCTGCTCCGGGTCCAGCACTTCCAGCAGGGCCGAGGCCGGATCGCCCTGGTAGGAGGCGCCGATCTTGTCCACCTCGTCCAGCATGATGATGGGGTTCTGGGACTCCACTTCCTTGATGGCCTGGATGAACTTGCCGGGCATGGCGCCGATGTAGGTGCGCCGGTGGCCCTTGATCTCGGCCTCGTCGCGCATGCCGCCCACGGAGAAGCGGTAGAACTTGCGTCCCAGGGCACGGGCCACGGACTTGCCGATGGAGGTCTTGCCGACGCCGGGCGGCCCCACCAGCAGCAGGATGGAACCGGCCACCTCACCTTTCATGGCCCCCACGGCGAGAAACTCGATGATGCGTTCCTTCACATCGTCCAGGCCATCGTGGTCGGCGTCGAGTATCTTGCGCGCCCTGACCAGATCCAGCTTGTCCTTGGTGTACTTGCCCCAGGGCAGGTTGGTGAGCCACTCCAGGTAGTTGCGGGTGACGGTGTATTCCGGCGAGCCGTGTTCCAGGCCGGACAGCTTGTCCATCTCCTCGCCGATCTTCTTCCCGGCTTGGGGCGGCAGGTTCAGCTTCTTGATGCGGCCCTGGTACAGCTCCAGATCGGCGGTGCGGTCGTCCTTGGCGATGCCCAGTTCCTTCTGGATGGCCTTGAGCTGTTCGCGCAGGAAGAATTCCCGCTGCTGCTGGGTCATCTTCTCCTCGACCTTTTCCCGGATCTGGGTTTGCAGCTTGGCGACTTCCAGTTCCTTCTTGATCAGCACCAACACCTTCTGCATGCGCTTGCGCAGATTCAGCGCCTCCAGCACCTCCTGGAGCTTTTCCTTGGGGGCGGTGGTCAGGCTGGCAGCAAAATCAGTCAACAGAGCCGGCTCGTTGGGCGAGAAACGGTTGAGGAAGAACTTCAGCTCCTCGGAATAGAGCGGGTTGAGGGGCAGCAGATCCTTGATGGCGTTGATGATGGCCAGGGCGTAGGCCTTGATCTCCTCGCCGGTGGTGGCCTGACGCGTCTCGGCGGGGTATTCGACACGGGCGTAATAGGGGGCGGCGCCGGAAATCCACTCGGCGATCTTGAAGCGACTGATGCCCTCGGCGATGAACTGTATCTTGCCGTCCGAGCGCATGGGGTGATGCATGCGCACCAGGGTACCGACGCGGTAGAAATCCTCCGGCCGGGCGTCGTCGGAAATGTCCCCGTGCACGCAGACCAGACCCACCAGGTGGTGGCCGGAATCACCGATGCGCTTCACCGTCTCCATCCACGGCCCCTCGTTCATGATCAGGGGCAGGGTCTGGGCCGG
>CAZEOR010000425.1:0-2942 GCA_964513695.1 uncultured Thiobacillus sp. | reverse complement strand
CCTTCTCGGCGGACAATCTCGCCTGGGTCGACAAGCAGATCGCCAAATATCCCGCCGAGCCCGCCGCCGCTTGCCGGCGCTTCGGCTTCGGTTCGGCGGGTGGCGGCTTCGGTTTGTTTTTGCGCCTGGGTTTGGGTGAGTTCGGCCTGGGCCTGGGCTGCGCGGGCCTTGAGTACTTCATAGGCGGATTCCCGGTCCACGGCTTTTTCATACACGCCCGCAACCAGGGATGCCTCCATCAACTTCTGGCGCTGGCCTGCATCGACGGGGCCGATCTGGCCGCCGGGCGGCACGATGAAGGCCCGCTCGACGATACCGGGGCGGCCCTTCTCGTCCAGGAAGGATACCAGGGCCTCGCCCACGCCCAGTTCGGTGATGGTCTTTTCCTCATCCAGCTTGTCGTTGTCGCGCATGGTCTCGGCGGCGGCCTTCACCGCCTTCTGATCCCGGGCGGAGAAGGCGCGCAGGGCGTGCTGCACCCGATTGCCGAGCTGGCCCAGCACCTTGTCCGGCACGTCGGCCGGGTTCTGGGTGACGAAATACACGCCCACGCCCTTGGAACGGATCAGGCGCACCACCTGCTCGATCTTGTCCACCAGGGCATCGGGCGCGTCGTTGAACAGCAGGTGGGCCTCGTCGAAGAAGAACACCAGCTTGGGCTTGTCCAGGTCGCCCGCCTCCGGCAGGTTTTCGTAGAGTTCCGAGAGCAGCCACAGCAGCAGGGTGGCGTACATCTTGGGTGCCTGCATGAGCTTGTCGGCGGACAGGATGTTGATGACGCCCTTGCCCCGCTCGGTCTGCATCAGGTCGGCGATGTTGAGCATGGGCTCGCCGAAGATCATTTCCCCGCACTGGGTTTCCAGGGTCAGCAGGCCGCGCTGGATGGCGCCCACGCTGGCGGCGGAGATGTTGCCGTACTCGGTGGTGAAGTCCTTGGCGTTGTCGCCCACGTACTGGAGCATGGCGCGCAGGTCCTTCAGGTCCAGCAGCAGCAGGCCGTTGTCGTCGGCCACCTTGAACACCAGGTTCAGCACGCCGGCCTGGGTTTCGTTGAGTTCCAGCATGCGCGCCAGCAGCAAAGGTCCCATGTCGGAGATGGTGGCGCGTACCGGGTGCCCCATGGCGCCGAACACGTCCCAGAAAGTGACCGGATGGGCCGCGTATTGAAAATCAGCCAGAGCCAGCTTCTCCACCCGCTCCGAGACCTTGGAGTTGGCGCCGCCGGCCAGGGCGATGCCGGACAGATCGCCCTTCACGTCGGACATGAAGCAGGGCACACCGATGCCGGAAAACGCCTCGGCCAGGGTTTGCAGGGTCACCGTCTTGCCGGTGCCGGTGGCGCCGGTGATGAGGCCGTGGCGGTTGGCCATGGCAGGCAGCAGGAAGAGTTCGGTGGCATCGCTCTTGGCGATGAGCAGGGGCTGGGTCATGACATCTCCTGGGAAAGTGGCGGAATTCTAGGAGGCGAAGGCCCGATAGAACAATGCGCTGCCTCACCCGGCCCAATACCTAAGGCCAGCCATGCCGGCTATGATTTGCGACAGTCCACCCCTGGAGCCATGAATGAGCGCGAATATCCTGGTGTTCGCCGGCAGCGCCCGGCACGGATCCTTCAACCGCAAGCTCGCCCGCCTGGCGGCTCAAGCGGTCAGCGCGGCGGGTGGCCGGGCCACCTTGCTGGAACTGACCGACTACCCCTTGCCCCTCTACGACGGCGACCTGGAAATCGCCCACGGCCTGCCGAACAATGCCCACCGCCTCAAGGAAATCTTCATCGTCCATTCCGGCCTGCTCATCGTCTCGCCGGAATACAACAGCTCCATTCCGCCCCTGTTGAAGAACACCCTCGATTGGGTTTCCCGCCCCTTGCCGGACCAGAGCGGTTTCGTACCGTTCCAAGGCAAGCCGGCGGCCCTGATGAGCGCCTCCCCCGGCGCCCTCGGCGGCATGCGCGGCCTGCGCCACCTGCGCGACGTGCTCACGGAATTGCAGATGATCGTGCTGCCCAAACAGGTTTCCCTGGTGGCGGCCCATCAGGCCTTCGACGAGGCGGGGAACCTGCGCGATACGACGGCGGCGGGGCGGATGGATGGGCTGGCCGGGGAGTTGGTGCGGATGGTGGGAAAGTTGGGGTGAGGAGAGGGCGGTTGGGCACTTGGGCCGTCCCCAGACCGGCTGTTTCCGACCCTAAGCAGACGGTTGGCCTATTGGCTCACGAGGTCCGCCACCAGGGTATTTCGATGGGGATCTGCGTCTGAACGCATTCCGTTGATGACGCCCTCTCGGTCAGCCTTATCCTTGTTCTGACTCATCTTCCACTTCCCCTCGATGCGGCTGATGGGAATTTCGATGCCGATGATGGCCTTCATCTGGTTGGCTATGTAATCAGCGGGAGCGTCACTGATAGACCAAGGTTGCGGGCGCGGCCGTTCTTGAAAAGATGTTAGATCGTCCACTTGCCTGCGTAGCCAGGCGACATCGTCTATCACCTGAGGGCTACCCCAGACATGCACTGTTGCGTAATTCCAAGTCGGGACTACTTTGCGAGTTTCAGCCTTACTCGGATACCACGACGGCGTGACGTAACCCTCTGGTCCCTGAAACACGATAAGGCATTCCGCTTGCCCTATCAGTGATTTCCAATGCGGATTGGCTTTTGCCAAATGGGCGCGAAGCACACCATTTTCTCCTTCGTCGGGATAGAGCAGAAAGGGGATCGGTGAAGCCTCCAGACCATTGCTCCCATGTGTAACAAGCAGGCCGAGGGGGGCACTCACGATCAATTCATGAAGTTTTTCAAGGCGGCTCTCGTTGAAACTGGCTGGGATGTACATGGCCGTTGAGATCGATATGGTCAGTAAGTCGGAGCATATCGTATGGCGGCAATTGGCCCAGACTGTGTAAAAACGTGTGGACAACGCCGAGGTTCAGTTTTTTGCCGT
>CAZEOR010000424.1:0-2946 GCA_964513695.1 uncultured Thiobacillus sp. | reverse complement strand
TGCCCCCCAGGCCGCCGTGGACAAGCCCGAGAACGCCCACTACCAGGCCTGGGTCAATGCCGGCCACCTCATCGTCACCCCCGGCAACATGATCGACCTGGAGCAGATCCAGGAAGACATCCTTGCCGCCGCCGAAACCGTCGTCGTGGGCGAAGTGGTCAAGGACCAATGGGGCGGCCAGCAACTGGGCGCCAACCTCGCCGCCGAAGGCTTTACCGTGGTGGACCTCCCCCAGCAGGTCCGCTACCTCAGCGAGCCCATGAAAGACCTCCAGGCCCTGGTGGACGCCGGACGCTTCCACCACGACGGCAACCCCTGCTATGTCTGGCAACTCAGCAACGTCGAAGTCAAGCCGGACCGCAACGAAAACATCTTCCCGCGCAAGCTGCGGGCACAGAACAAGATCGACGCCGCCGTCGCCACCATCGTCGCCCACCACCGGGCCATGGTTCTGGACACGAACGGAAACTTTGACGACTTCCTGGCCAGCCCAATCTACGCATGAGCCTCACCTCCTGGATCACCGGCTGGTTCCGCTTCGGCGGCCTGTCCACGGGCGACCGCACCGGCACGCAACTCAGCCAGCCCGGTAGCGCCCTGGTCGAAAGCACCCGCCCTGCCGTCCCGGATGGCGCCATGCAGATCAGCGCCGTCTGGGCCTGCGTCCAGGTAATCGCCAGCATCATTTCCAGCCTGCCCCTTTTCGTCTACCAGGAAAAAGGCAAAGGCCTGCGCGACCTGGCCAGGGACAGCGCCCTGTGGGCCCTGCTGCACGACAGCCCGAACAGCCGCATGACCCCCATGGAATTCTGGGGCGCCATGATCCTCAACCTGCTCCTGCGCGGCAACGCCTACGCCCGCATCGACCGAAGCCCCAACGGCGAAGCCTACGCCCTCTGGCCCATGAGCGCCGACCAGGTCGAAATGGTCGTCCAGAGCGACGGCACCGTCACCTACTACTACCGCATCGGCAGCGACCTCGCCGTACTCGCCGAAGCCAACGTCCTCCATTTGAAGGGCCTGGGCAACGGAACCATCGGCCTCTCCCGGCTCGACTACATGCGCGCCACCGTTGACGAAGTCGCCAACGGCCAGACCGCCGCCAACCGCCTTTTCGCCAACGGCGGCAAACCCACCGGCGTCCTCATGGTGGACCAGGTCCTGAACAAAGATCAGCGCGACCGCATCAAGGCCAACTTCGAAGAACTCGCCAGCGGCAGCACCTCCCGCCTCTTCGTGCTTGAAGCCAACATGAAATACCAGCAGGTCAACATGAGCCCCAACGACATGCAGCTCCTCACCACCCGCCAGTTCGGCGTGGAAGAAATCTGCCGCTGGTTCGGCGTCCCGCCTGTCATGGTCGGCCACGCCAACGTCACAACCTGGGGCTCCGGCGTCGAGCAAATCCTCGACGGCTTCTACAAGACCGTCATCGGCCCAGCCCTGGTTAACCTGGGCCAGGCCGTTCGCAAGCGCGTCATGACCCCCGCCCAGCGAGTCCGCTACAGCGCGGAATTCAGCGCCGACGCCCTCCTGCGGGCCAACCTGAAAGACCGGTCCGAGATCTACAGCAAGATGGTCCAGAACGGCCTCAAGACCCGCAACGAATGCCGGCAGCTCGAAAACGACCCGCCCATCCCAGGCGGCGACGAACTCACCGCCCAGATCAACCTCGCCCCCCTGGTCCTGCTTGGCAAGATGAAACCCACCGGAGACAGCAATGGAACGCAAGACCCTCTCTCTCAGTGACTGCCAGATCAAAATGGCGGACGACGGTGAAGGCCGCTTTGCCGGCTACGCCAGCGTGTTCGGTGGCGTCGACAGCTACGGTGACACCATCCTCAAAGGCGCCTTCGAATCCACCCTCAAAAAGAACGGCAAGCCCAAGATGTTCGCGCAGCACGAAAGCTGGGGCCTGCCCATTGGCAAATGGCTGGTCGCCAAGGAAGACGACCATGGCCTCTATGTGGAAGGCGAATTCACGCCTGGGCTCACCCGGGCCCAAGACACCTATGCCGCCCTCAAGCACGGCACCGTCGATGGACTCTCCATCGGCTATTTGCTCAAGTCCGGCGACTACGAAGAACTGGAAGACGGCAAACGCATCATCAAGCGCGTTTCCTTGCTGGCCGAAGTCTCCGTCGTTGCTTGGCCGGCCGACACCGCTGCCCGGGTCGATCTGACCAGCGTCAAGTCTGCAATGGATGGCATTGAAACCATCCGCGATTTCGAGCGCTTCCTGCGGGATGCAGGCGGCCTCAGCAAAGGGCTCACCGAAGCGCTGGTGAGCCGCGCCAAGACCATTTTCGGCCGGGGGGAACCCGACGCCGTGGAAATCGAAGCGAAAGCCCTGGCGGAGCTGGAGCGCCTGCTCCAACGCACCGCCGCGCGCATCCCGCAGTAAGTAGCACTCACCCCCATCCAAGCCCGCCGCGCGCGGGCTTTTTTATTGGAGACACACCATGTCCGACCTGTCCGCCGTCATGAAGGCCGTCGAGGCCATCGAAACCAACCTGGCCGCCTTTGCCGCCAAGGCCGAAGCCGAATACAAGGCCACCGGCAAAGAATCCGCCGACACCAAAACCGCCATCGACAACCTCGGCATCAAGCAGCGCGAGCTGGCCGACGAGATCCTGCAACTCAAGCAGCGCGGGGCCGCCCTGCCCGACGACAAGCCCGGCGTCAGCTCCTGGGGCAAGCAGTTCATCGGCTGCGACGAATACAAGAGCAAGCTCAACCTGCTGGCCCAGGGCATGAAGGTCGGCAACATTGGCTTTGAAGTCAAGAACACCCTCACCGGCAGCGACACCAACGTCGCCCCGGACCGCCGGCCCGGAATTGTCGGCGGCGCCTTCCAGCCCCTGAGCATGGAAACCCTGTTCGCCCACGTCCCCACCACTTCCAACGCCATCGAGTTCACGAAGGAAAACGTGTTCACGAACAGCG
>CAZEOR010000423.1:0-2980 GCA_964513695.1 uncultured Thiobacillus sp. | reverse complement strand
TGGTGTGCTGGGTTATGTGCAGTCGGGCGCCATCGAGGAATCCAACGTGGACCTTACCGCCGAACTGGTGAACCTGATCGTCGCCCAGCGCATGTATCAGGCCAACGCTCAGACCATCCGTGCCCAGGACCAGATCCTGCAAACGCTGGTGAACCTCCGTTAAGCGGTGATCCATGAGGATTGAACGGAGACATCAATGGATCGCGTGATCTACATCGCCATGACTGGGGCGCGGGAAGTCACCCGCCAGCAGGCAGCGGTGTCCCACAACCTGTCGAATGTCTCCACCCATGGCTTCAAGCAGGAGCTGAGCGTGTTCCGCGCCCTGCCCGTGGTAGGGGAGGGCGCCAAAACACGGGCTTTTGTGGCGGAAACCACGCCGCGTACCGATTTCAGCCAGGGGACTATCCAACTGACCGGGCGTCCCCTCGACGTGGCGGTGCAGGGGGCCGGCTGGATCGCCGTACAGGATGCCGGCGGCCAGGAGGCCTACACCCGCATGGGGCATCTTCAAGTCAGCCAGAATGGAATCCTGCAAACCACCAATGGCCTCAATGTTCTGGGCGACGGCGGTCCGCTGACCATCCCGCCCGATCAGGACATTCTTATCGCCAAGGACGGTACCGTCTCGACCGTGCCGATTGGCCAGAATCTGGTTGGCGTGGCCATTACCGGACGCATCAAGCTGGTCAATCCGACGGATACCGATCTCAAGCGGGGCGAGGACGGTTTATTTCGCCTTGCCAACGGACAACCCGCCTCCGCTGACGCCAACATTCAACTGATTTCCGGCGCCTTGGAAACCAGCAATGTGAATCCCGCCGAAGCACTGGTGAACATGGTGAGCCTGGCGCGCCAGTTCGAGATGCAGATGAAAGTGCTCAGTGCCGCCCAGGACAACCACCGCAGCGCCGACAAGGTGCTGTCCATGAACGCCTAACCCAAGGGCCTATCCATGCTTCGCTCCCTGCACATTGCCCGCACCGGTCTGGATGTCCAGCAAACCCAGTTGGATGTGATTTCCAACAACCTGGCCAACGTGTCCACCACTGGTTTCAAAAAGGCCCGCGCGGTGTTCGAGGATCTGCTTTACCAGACCATTCGTCAGCCTGGAGCGCAGTCTTCGCAGCAGACCCAACTACCCTCGGGTTTTCAACTGGGTGTTGGCGCTCGCACCGTCGCCACGGAACGGATATTCACGCAAGGCAGCCTGCAACAAACCGCGAATGCTCTGGACGTGGCGATCAGTGGGCGCGGGTTTTTCCAGATACAGATGCCTGACGGCGGTACAGCCTATACCCGGGACGGTTCCTTCCAGGTGGACAACCAGGGCAATCTGGTTACGGCCAGTGGATACGCCGTACTGCCCAACATGCAGGTGCCTCAGGATGCCCTGCAGGTGACCATCGCCAAGGATGGAGTCGTGAGCGTCACCCAACCGGGTAATCCGAACACCATCACCCAGCTTGGACAGATTCAGCTCGCGACTTTCGTCAATCCGGCCGGGCTGCAAAGCCAGGGGGAAAACCTATTTGTGGAAACCGCCGCTTCGGGCACGGCCCAGATAAATAACCCGGGCACCAATGGCTTGGGCAATCTCAACCAGAGTTTCATCGAGACTTCCAACGTCAACGTTGCCGAGGAACTGGTGAACATGATCGTCGCTCAGCGGGCCTACGAACTCAATTCCCGCGCCATCACCACTTCTGATCAGATGCTTCAGCGTCTGACCCAGATTTGATGATTGAAACGTTGCGGGACAAGGAGAACGCAATGCGCACATTCTTTCTTGTCACGACTTTCCTGATGTTCCTTTCAGGTTGTGCCACGCCTCCGCCCGCAACGGCCATCAAGTTGCCCTTGAGCGCCCGCCCCGAGGCGGTCGCAGTGGGGTCCGGCAACGGCTCCATCTTCCAGGCGGGGAACAGCCAGCCCAAACCGGCCATGGCCCTGTTCGAGGATAGAAGGGCACGCTATGTAGGCGACACTCTGATTGTGAATCTGGTGGAAAAAACCGAGGCCAAGCGCAAGTCGGAGACCACGGACGAGCGCAAGGCCAATGGGAATTTCAGTATTCCGGCTCCCTATGTACTGGGCAACGGCCCCGTCGTTGGGACGACCACTTGGACTCCATCTGCTTCCAACAAACAGGAGTTCAAGGACAACGAGACCAACTCCAATACGGTGACCGGTGCCATCACGGTGACCGTGGTGGAGGTACTGCCCAATGGACATCTTGTCGTCGCGGGTGAAAAACAGGTCGCCATCAACAACGATACCGAGTACATCCGCCTGGCCGGCGTGGTGAATCCCGCCCAGATTTCATCGGTCAATACCGTGAATTCCACCCAGTTGGCCAATGTGCAATTCGAATCGAAGAATGCGCAAAGCATTGACCAGTCCCAGGTTGGCAGCATGCTGGCCCGTTTTTTCCTGACGGTATTGCCATTCTGAGGAGCGCGACATGAAACGGCTGCTGCTGCTCATACTCTCCACGTTGTTCGTCCAATCGGCTTTCGCCGAACGTATCAAGGACATCGCCAACATAGACGGCATCCGCCCCAACCAGCTGGTCGGATATGGGGTGGTGGTCGGGCTGGACAACACAGGGGATACCTCGCCCCTGACCGCCCAGGGGCTCTCCAACCTGATGGGGAACCTGGGCCTTACGCCCGGCCAGAGCTTGTCCACCAAGAATGCCGCTTCAGTGATGGTCACAGCCGTCATGCCCGCGTTCGCCAAGCCGGGCCAGAGTATGGATATCACCGTTTCCGCGCTGGGAGGTTCCAAGAGTCTGCGCGGCGGTACCCTTCTGATGACGCCGCTCAAAGGTGCCGATGGCCAGATCTATGCCATGGCCCAGGGCAACCTGCTGGTTGGGGGCGCGGGAGCCTCTGGTGGCGGTTCCTCGACCCAGATCAACCATCTTTCCGCCGGGCGCATTCCCTCCGGCGGCACGGTGGAACGGGCCGTCAATACC
>CAZEOR010000422.1:0-2980 GCA_964513695.1 uncultured Thiobacillus sp. | reverse complement strand
GATATCCAACTGCGGGCCGCCGCCGACAACCGGATTATGGATCTGGGGAGCGAAGGCATCGACCTGGCCATCCGCTATTGTCCGGAATCCGCTGCACCGGCCGGATCGGTACGCATGTTCGGCGAGAGGCTGGCTCCGGTCGCCCATGCCGCCCTGGGCTTGTCCACCTTGCCCGCCGGGGATGACCTGGCCCGATACAGCCTGCTGGAGTACGACGATCCGAAACGTCCCTGGCTGCACTGGGGAACCTGGTTTGATGCGGCGGGCCGGAAGGGGGCCGAGCCCAGGGCCATGCATCGCTTCAATCAATATGATCAGGTCATCCAGGCCGCCATTGGCGGACAGGGCATCGCCCTGGGGCGGTTGGAACTGATCGGCGCATTGCTGCGTGATGGCGCTCTGAGTCTGTTGTCCCCGCTCTCGGCGGCCGTTGCCACCGGCCACGCCTATTGGCTGATCCAGGCCGAGACTGAGCCGCGCGAAGAGGTTGGACAAGTGATCCGATGGTTGCTGGGCGAAACCCGCCCTGAAAGCTTCGCTTCACATGAACGCTTGGAATGCCAGCCCCGCGCAAAACGCGTTTGAAGCCCAAGCAGGGTTCCCGTGTAATCCATCCATCGACAGCGCGATCCCGCGAGACACCATGCCCACACTGACCACGACCTTTGCCCGCAGCTTCGCCCAGGAATGGGTGGCCGCCTGGAACCGTCATGACTTGGATGCCGTCCTGGCCCACTACGCCGAGGATTTCGAGTTCGCCTCTCCGCTGATCCGCGACATTGCCGGGGTGGAGAGCGGCGCCCTGGTGGGCAAGGCTGCCGTGGGCGCTTACTGGGGCCTGGGATTGCAACGGATTCCCGACCTGCGTTTCGACCTGCACGACGTACTGTGTGGTGTGGACAGTCTGACCCTGTATTACCGGGGCCATCGCGGCATGGTGGCGGAAACCTTCCAGTTCGGCGCCGACGGCAAGGTGGTGCGGGCCCAGGCTTGCTACACCTGTGGCGAAGCAGGGGAGGGCCGGTCATGAAGCGCACCCTGAACCGGCTGCCGGTTCTGGATTACCTGCGCCGGCACATCGACAATGCGCTGGAAGAGGGGGACACCACCCACATGCGATATCCGACGCCCATTTCCCGCACTTTGGGCATACGGGTGGTGGATGTGGGATCGGGCACTGCCGCGGTGGAGATCGACGCCGACTCCGCGATCCACGGCAATCAGCAGGGTACCGTGCACGGCGGCCTCATCTGCGAGTTGGCGGACGCGGCCATCGGCACCGCCCATTCAACCCTGATGGCGGAAGGCGAGTCCTTCACCAGCATCGAGCTGAAGATCAACTTCTTCCGGCCGGTCTGGAATTCCACCCTGCGCGCTGTCGCCCGGCCAGTGCAAAGCGGACGCACCCTGACCTGCTACCAGTGCGAAATCCTGCGGGATGACGGCAAGGTGGCGGCCATGGTCACCAGCACCGTCATGACCCTCAGAGGGGAAAAATCGGCGGGGCGCTAGAATCCGGCATGGCCATTGGAACTCCCCATGACGTACCCGGCGCCGGGCGGATCGAATTCTGGTTCGACTTCGCCAGCACCTACAGCTACCTTAGCGTCATGCGAATCGAGGATGACGCCGCTCGGCTAGGCGTGAGAGTGTTGTGGAAGCCCTTCCTGCTCGGCCCTGTCTTCAAGGCGCTGGGCTGGGATAATTCTCCCTTCCTGATCCAGAAGGAAAAGGGCGAATACATGTGGAAGGACATCGCACGGCTTTGTGCCAAGTACGATATTCCCTGGCATCGGCCGGCAACGTTTCCCCATCTGGCGGTGCTGCCGCTGCGAGTGGCCTTGATCGGTGCGGCCATGCCCTGGGTGGGGGAATTCTCCCGGCGCATCATGCTGCTCAACTTCGCCTCGGAGCTGGACCACGACATCAACTCGGATGCCGTGGTCGGAGAGGTGCTGGATCGGATGGGCCTGCCGGCACGGGCGCTCATCGCCGAGGCATGCAGCCAGCCCATCAAGCAGCGCTTGAAGGAGCAAACGGAGGCAGCCCGAATGAAGGGTATCTTCGGGGCGCCCAGCTTCTTTGTCGGAGATGAAATGTTCTGGGGGAATGACCGGCTCGACGATGCCCTGGCTTTTGCCGCGGGAAAGGGGGCGTCATGAGCCTGGAACTCACGACGGCGGAAGCCCGTTGGCTGGCAGAGGGTTTTTCCATCTGTCCCATGTCCGGCCACTTCGTGCCGGCCATGATGCCGGTGCTATGCCGTCCGGATGGGAAGCATCTTGCCTTCCGGGTGGAGGTGCGTCCGGAACACTGCAACGGCTATTCCACCGCCCATGGCGGCTTCATCGCCACGCTGGCGGACATCTGGCTCGCCTACAACGTGATCCATCTGTTGCCGAAAACAGTCCGTATCGTCACCGCCAGCCTTTCCGTGGACTATCTGGCGGCCGCCGAGGCGGGTGACGCCTTGGAAAGCCATATCGACCGGGTCAGGATCGGTGCACGGCTGTGTCATGCGTCCGGGGCGATTCTGTGCTCGGGCCACCCCGTGGCCGCCATGCGCGCCACTTTCGCGGTGCTCGAAGCGAAAGCGGGCTGATTCGGATGGCTACTTCCTTCTGGGCGGCAACAGATCGGTGATGGTGCCCTCCGCCATCTCGGCGGCGAAGCAGATCGTTTCCGACAGGGTGGGGTGGGCGTGGATGGTGAGGCCGATGCTTCGGCGGTGGCGCCCATCTCCATGATCGGCGTTGCTTCTACGCTGGAGTGCGCTCACGGCTACGTTGTCGTCTTCTTCTCGGCCTTGGGGGCGACGACCCGATGGGCATGCGTTTATCCAGGCTGAGGGCCATTTCCGTGGCCTGGGGCAGATTGAATTCCAGCATGCGTTCGAACAAGGCCACGCCGTCGGCACGGTAGGGTTCACCCATGTCTTGCAGCGCCAAGGCTATGGCGGAGAGGGGCTCCCCGGTCAGGT
>CAZEOR010000421.1:0-2985 GCA_964513695.1 uncultured Thiobacillus sp. | reverse complement strand
GGCATCGCCAAGCGCTTCCGCCACGCCGCCATCTTCGGCGCCCTGGATTCCCTGGTGCCAGGCGAGCGCATGCGCTTCGTCAACGACCACAATCCCATCCCCCTGCTCCAGCAGATGCAGGCCCGCTATGGCGAACGGGTGGAAATCAACTACCTGGACCAGGGTCCGCAAGGTGTCATGATCGATTTCGTGGTGAAGGGGACCTGAGCCTACATTCCCCTCCCCCACCGGGGGAGGGGCCAGGGGAGAGGGAACTCGCATGGAACCCATTGCAAGCCTTGCTTTAGCGCCATCCGCCTCCATTTCCGCACAGGCCTTTCGGCCCCCCCCTCCCTCCGCGATATCGCATCCCCTTCCTTGCCCCCCTTCCCCATGCTGATCGCCCTCATCGCCGCCACCCTGCTCGCCTTCCTGGCCGGCCAGGCGCTGCCCAAGGCCATCGGCGCGGCGCCGGCGTTCTGGGCGCATCTGGTCCTGACGGTGGGGGTGATGACCCTCATCACCGCCGCCATGCAGCATTTCGTGCCGGTGCTCACGCGCGGACGCGGCGCCGGCCCCTGGACCTCGCGCCTGCCCTACCTGATGCTGGCGGCCGCCGGCCTGGCCCTGGCGGTATTCGGCGGCCTTCTGGATTTCGTCTGGGTCATGGCGGCCGCCGGCCTGGCCCTGGCCGGCGCGTTGCTGATGCTGGGCTGGATGCGCGCCAAGGCCGGCAAGGCCCTGGGCAAGCCCCATCCCGGCCTGGCCTGGTATGTGGCGGCCATGGGTTGCCTGGCTTTGGGCCTGATCGCCGCCATCCTGATGCCGGTTTTCCCCGAGTGGCATGGGGCCCTGCGGGTTTTCCACCTCCACATCAATCTCTACGGCTTCGTCGGCCTGACCGCCGTGGGCACCTTGCAGGTGCTCATGCCCACCGCCGCAAACCAACCCGATCCCCACGTGGCCAGCCGGCTGCGGACCGACCTGAAATGGGCCCTTCTCGGCAGCCTGCTACTGGCGGCGGGACAGGCGCTGTTACCGCCCCTGGCCTGGCTGGGCGGCCTGCTCTGGGCCTGGGTGATCGTCCACATGGGCGGCGCCTGGTGGCAACTGCATCGCGCCCGCCTGTTCGCCCGGCACGGCGCCGAGCCGGTGCTGGCGGCCGCCCTCCTCGGCTTCGCCTTCGCCCTCGCCGGCACCCTGTTCGGGCCGGACAGCCTGGGGCCGCTGACCCTCTTCCTGCCCGGCTTCCTCATGCCCCTGGTCACCGGCGCGGCCGGGCAACTGGCGCCGGTCTGGATCGAAGCCGGCCGCAATGCCGCGCGCCATGCCGAGGACCGGGCCAGGATCACCCGCTGGAACGGTCCCCGCGCCCTGCTCTTCCTCACCGCCGCCGTTCTGCCCCTGCTCGGTTACAAATGTTCCGGCATGCCGGCCTTGACCGCCCTGGTCTGGTTCGGCATCGTGTTCGGGATCTGGCTTTACCGGGATTCGAATTGATCATGCTGTCCGAACGCGTCCACACCTTCGGCCAATTCCTGCTCAAGAAGCATGGCGAGCGGGTGCACAAGATCGCCCTGGATGCGGGCTTCACCTGCCCGAACCGGGACGGCGCCAAGGGCATCGGCGGCTGCACCTTCTGCAACAACTCGTCCTTCAGCCCCAACGGGCACCAGCCCGCGCCCCTGGCCGACCAGCTCGATTCCGGCCGGCGCGGCATCGACCGCCGCACCAAGGCGCGCAAGTACCTGGCCTACTTCCAGGCCTACACCAACACCTATGCCGACGTGGCCCAGCTACGCGCCCTCTACGACCAGGCCCTGGCCGTGGAGGGCATGATCGGCCTGTCGGTGGGCACCCGGCCCGACTGCGTGCCGCCGGCGGTGCTGGACCTGCTGGCGGAGTACCACGACCGGGGTATGGAGGTGTGGCTGGAACTGGGACTACAGTCTGCCTTCGACGCAAGCCTGGACCGGGTCAACCGGGGCCATGGTCTGAAGGAATACGTGAACACCACTCTGGCCGCCCGCCGCCTCAACATTCCCGTCTGCACCCACCTCATCGTCGGCATGCCCGGCGAGGAAGCCTGGCATGCACGGGAGAGCCTGGACATCGTGCTGGACATCGGCACCGACGGACTCAAGCTGCATCCGCTGCATGTGGTGAAAGGCACCCAGTTGGCCAACGAATGGCGCCACGGCGAGTACACGCCCCTGTCCCAGGCGGAATACGTGGGCATTGCCGCCGACCTGATAGAGCGCACGCCCCGGGACATCGTCTACCACCGGGTCACCGGCACCGCTCCGGCCAGCCTGCTGCTGGCCCCCGCCTGGTGCGCGACCAAGTGGCCGGTGGTGAACGACATCGTTGCCGAATTGCAACGGCGCGACAGCCGCCAGGGCCAGGCCTTTTTTCGGCATAATTCAGGACAAGAAGGTGTGTTTAACGCCGAAAACTCTGAAATCGAAGCGCCGATACAAGCATGACCAATCCAATCCTCCCGATGACCGGCTCCCCCCTTTCAAAAAGGGGGGCTGGGAGGGATTTAGCCCGGCCTGATCGCTCCACCACCTGTAAATCCCCCCTACCCCCCTTTACAAAGGGGGGAATTAACTCCCACCCGCCATGCCACTGCTCGAACTGATCTGCCCCGCCGGCAGCCTGCCGGCCCTCAAGGCCGCCGTGGACAACGGCGCCGACGGGGTCTACCTGGGCCTCAAGGACAACACCAACGCGCGCAATTTCGCCGGTCTCAACTTCGACGAGAAGTCGCTCAAGGAAGGCATCCGCTACGCCCAGGCCAAGGGCCGCAAGGTGCTCATGGCCCTCAACACCTATCCCCAGCCCGCCACCCTGCCGCGCTGGCACAAGGCGGTGGATACCGCTTCCGACCTGGGGGTGAACGCCATCATCCTGGCCGATCCGGGCCTCATGGCTTACGCGGTGAAGACCCATCCGGGCCTGCGCCTGCATCTCTCGGTGCAAGGCTCGGCCACCAGCTACGAG
>CAZEOR010000420.1:0-2989 GCA_964513695.1 uncultured Thiobacillus sp. | reverse complement strand
GTTCATGGCTACTTTTCTTCAGGCAGATCGGGGTGATCGGAGGCGGCCACCAGGGGGCACTCGAGGCGCGCCCAGGGGTCGGCGCTTTCGCCGGCCCAGGCGGCGGGGCGTCCCACCACCACGGTGGCGACGCATTCGTGGCGGCGGGCGTGCTCCACCACATGGCGGGCGTTGAGGCCGGGCGCCGGAGTCAGGCGGCAGGCCACGCCGTCCCGCTCAAGGACGGCAAGGCGGACTTCGATGTCGTTCCAGTCCGGTCGGGTCGGGTCGGCCAGCACTTCCAGCTCGGCATCCATGCGCCGGCACAGGGACGCGCCCACACTGAGCAAGCGCTCAACCGGCGAGACCGGCCGCAGAGCGACGACCACCCGGCGCTTCATCAGCGGGCGAAGCCCAGGGAACGCAGGGCGAGGTAAGCGATGCGGAACCAGGCCGGCGCTCCCGCTTCTTGACTCCCCCCTTTCATAAAGGGGGGCTGGGGGGGATTTGACACCGCATCCCCTTGCTCACCGGCAGATAACTCCCCCTTTGGCAAAGGGAGGTTCTCGGGCATTTCCCAACCCAGCCCACGAGCAGCTTGGAGGCGTTCTGCGAGCAGGGTCTGGAGCGGTGTGCGATGCATGGCGGCAACGGAAATGATTGAGTCCGTTGCCAATAGCAGCATGCGTGCCAACCCAAAAATAATTCCTAAATCATTGATATTACGTACCCATGACAAATGGCTATGATTTTTGATATTTCATAATGCAACACCACTGTTACACTTTCCCCCATGCGTTCCCTGCAAGCCAAGATCGTCCTCGTCTATCTCGCCCTCGCCGCTCTCCTGGTCGGCCTGTCGGCGGTGGCGCTGATCGAATTGGACCGCATCGCCGACAAGGCGCGGGAGGGCAGCAAGGTCTCGGAGCTGTTCGACGCCGCCCTGGAGATGCGCCGCTTCGAGAAGAACCATCTGCTCTATGGCCAGACGCGCGACCTGGAAGATCACGCCGGTTACGCGAGCCGGGCCCGTGAGCTGTTGCAGCGGGACGCCGAAGCGCTGGATGCCCTCGCCGGCCGGGGCACCGCCTCGGGCTTGCGCAACGACCTCGCCCGCTACACGGCGGCGATGGCGGCCCACGCCAGCACGCCCAATGACGAGACCCTGGCCAACGAGGTGCGCGCCCTGGGCAACCGCATCGTCACGGTAGGCGAACGCCTCGCCAGCCAGGAACGCCAGTCCCTCAACGCCGCCCTGGCCGCCCACCAACGCAACCTGCTGGTCTGGCTGGGGGTGGTGGCGGTGCTGCTGGTGCTCACCGGCGTGCTGCTGGCGCGCCAGGTGACGCGCCCCCTGCAAGCCATGGAAACGCGCATGGACGCCGTCGCCAGCGGCCAGCTCACGCGCCTGGCCCTGGACAGTCCGGAACGGGAGTTCGTCTCCCTGGCGGAAGCCTTCAACCATGTACTGGATGAACTGGAGCGCCGCCAGCACACCCTGGTGCGGGCGGAAAAACTCGCCTCCCTGGGCACCCTCCTGTCCGGCGTGGCCCACGAACTCAACAACCCCCTTTCCAACATCTCCTCCTCCGCGCAGATTCTGAAGGAAGATCTCCCCCCCTCCCCCCTCGGGGGAGGGGCCGGGGGAGAGGGAACAACGGCTGATAAGACCACCGCCTTCCAGCGCCAGCTCATCGAGGACATCGACGCCGAAACCCTGCGCGCCCGCCGCATCGTGCGCGCCCTGCTCGACTATGCCGGCGACCGGGAATTCCAGCGCGCGCCGGTGTCCCTCGCCGAACTGGTGGAAGAAACCCTGCGCTTCCTCAAATCCAAGCGCCCCACCGGCGTGGGTGTGCGCGTGGACATCCCGGCGGACCTGGCCGTCAGCGGTGACCGCCCGCGTCTGCAACAGGTCTTGCTCAACCTGATCGTCAACGCCTACGACGCCATGGGCGAGATGGGAAAAGTCGGGGGAAATATCGGCGGCGAACTGGCCATCGGTGCCCGCGCGGGCATCGTCGGCAAGCACGACGGCTTCCCGGCCGTCGCCGGCCAATGCCGGCCCGGCACGGCAGTGATCGACCTCAGCCTGGCCGACAGCGGCCCCGGCATTCCGCCGGAACTGCTGCCGCGCGTGTTCGACCCCTTCTTCACCACCAAGGCGGTGGGCCACGGCAGCGGCCTGGGACTGTTCATCACCCACGAGATCCTCTCGGAACACGGTGGCTGCATCAGCGTCGCCAATCGGCCGGAGGGAGGCGCCGAGTTCCGCATCCGTCTGCCCGCCGCGAAGATGGAAACCACGCAGGAAACCGCGACGGAATACAAAAAGGAAACCCCATGACCGCCCGACTCCTCCTCGTCGATGACGAGAAGATCGCCCTGCGCAACCTGGAGCACGTCCTCGCCAAGGAGGGCTACCAAGTCACCGCCACCCAGAGCGGCAGCCATGCCCTGGACCTGCTCGACGCCCAGCCCTTCGACCTGGTGCTCACCGACATGAAGATGGACAAGGTGGACGGCATGCAACTCCTGCGCCGCTGCAAGGCCCAGCACCCGGACGTCGAGGTGATCATGATCACCGGCTTCGCCACCCTGGAATCCGCCATCGAGGCCATGAAGGAAGGCGCCTTCCACTACATCGCCAAGCCCTTCCGCCTCGAGGAGGTGCGCAAGACCGTGGCCGAGGCCCTGGAGAAAATCCGCCTGAAGCGGGAAAACCGCGCCCTGCGCGAACAACTGGACGCCTACCAGGGTCGGGTGCGCATCATCACCCGCGACGGCGGCATGCAGAAGCTGCTGGACATGGCGCGCCAGGTGGCGCCCACCGGCTGCAACGTGCTCATCACCGGTGAATCCGGCACCGGCAAGGAACTGTTCGCCCGCTGCCTGCACGAGCATGGCGGACGCCCGGACGGTCCCTTCCTGGCCGTGAACTGCGGCGCATTCAATGAGGAACTGCTGGCCAACGAACTGTTCGGCCACGAGAAGGGCGCCTTCACCGGCG
>CAZEOR010000419.1:0-2992 GCA_964513695.1 uncultured Thiobacillus sp. | reverse complement strand
TCAAGGCCCAGGCATTCCGCAGCCTGGAAAAGAACCGGGAGGAACGCCTGCGCCGGCTTCAGGATCTGATCGACAGTGTCGCCTTCACGCCCAAGAAACGGCGGCCCACCAAGCCCACCAGGGGCTCGGTGACCCGGCGCCTGGAAGGCAAGGCCAGGCGCGGCGCCATCAAGGCCGCGCGCGGGCGTGTCGAGTAGGCGGCGATACGGGATAATCGCTTATCTATTCTGCGTCCGGCTTCACCCGGACATCTTCACGAACTCCCTTCACGAACGCCCCCTCACCGCCCACCTCGGCGGTCCTGGCCGGCTTCCTCTTCGTGTCCGAGCGGCACACAACCGGATCGCCCCCATGTCATCAGAAAGTTTCATCGCCGGCAAAGACGCCTCCCTCGAATCCTCCATCGCCACCATGCTGGCCAAGCTGGAAGCCCTGGATTTCCATGTCGAGGAGCGCTCCTGGCTCAACCCCGTGGACGGCATCTGGTCGGTGCACCTGCGCGAGCGGGATTGCCCGCTCATGTTCACCAACGGCAAGGGCGCCTCGCGCCTGGCTGCCCTGGCCAGCGCCCTGGGCGAATACTTCGAGCGCCTGGCCTGCAATTACTTCTGGAACCACTACTACCTGGGCCAGGCGTTTGCCGAGGACGAGTCCGGGCGTGGTTTCGTGCATTACCCACGAGAGCGCTGGTTCCAGCCCGATGACAGCGGCGACTGGCCGGAAGGCCTGCTCACCCCCGAGCTGCGCCGGTTCTATAACCCCAAGGACAGCATCCACGCCGGCACCCTGGTGGACTTCAACTCCGGCAACGCCGAGCGCGGCATCTGCGCCATCCCCTACAAACGGCTGCGCGACGATGCCGAGGTCCATTTCCCGGTCAACATCATCGCCAACCTCTACGTCAGCAACGGCATGTCAGCCGGCAACACGCCCGCCGAAGCGCGCACCCAGGCCCTGTCGGAAATCTTCGAGCGCCACATCAAGTTCCGCATCATCGCCGAGGGCCTCTGCCTGCCGGACGTTCCGGAAGCCGTCATCGCCCGTTATCCCGGCATCGCGGCGGGCATCGCCGGCCTGCGCGCCGCCGGCTTCGGCATCCTGGTCAAGGACGCCTCCCTGGGCGGCCGCTTCCCGGTGATGAACGTGACCCTGCTGCATCCGGGCGACCAGGGCTGCTTCTCAAGCTTCGGCGCCCACCCGCGTTTCGAGATCGCCCTGGAACGGGCCCTCACCGAGCTGCTCCAGGGCCGCGCCCTCGACGCACTGGCCGGCTTCCCCGAACCCGGCTTCGACCTGGAGGAAATCGCCAGCGCACCCAACATCGAAATCCACTTCGTCGATTCCAGCGGTATCGTCAGCTGGAACTTCCTCGGGGCAAAGCCGGACTTCGAATTCCACGACTGGAATTTCGGCACCACCACGGCCGAGGACTACGCCTGGTCGGTGGACGCCATCCACGCCCTGGGCCACGACATCTACATCGCCGATTTCGACCACCTCGGCGTCTACGCCTGCCGCATCCTGGTGCCCGGCATGTCGGAGATCTATCCCATCGACGAATTGGAATGGGAGAACAACAGCGTCGCCAACGACCTGCGCGAAGCGATCCTCTACCTGCCCGACCTGGACAACGACGAATGCGCCGACCTGCTCGAAACCCTCAATGAATGCGGCCTCGCCGACGAACGCCTGGTCGCCGCCCTGATCGGCCTGGCACCCAGCGACGACACGTTCTGGAAAGACCTGCGCGTCGGCGAACTGAAAACCCTGCTGGCCCTGGCCATCGGCGACGAGGAAGCCATCGCGGAAGGCTGCGAGTGGGTGCGCTATTTCGAGCAGATCAACCCGGACCGCCGCCGTGTCTACCGCTGCGTGGAAGCCCTGATGAAGCTGGCTGACGACGATGGCCGTTTCGGCTCCACCCTGGAAACGCTCTACGGCGCGGAAACCCTGGACCGGGCCAAGGCCCTGCTCGACGGCGAATTGCGTTTCTTCGGCCAGCCCGCCCCCGGCGCGGACCTGGCCGGCTGCGACCTGCATCAGCGCCTGCTGGCCGCCTACGGCAAGCTCCACGGCGCGGGCCGGAACCCATGAGGACACCGCCATGAAAATCCCGAGCAGAATCGAACCCCTGGTGACCGACGGCCTGGTCGACGCCGTCCTGCGCCAACTCATGAGCGGCAAGGAAGCCACGGTCTACGTCGTCCAGTGCGGCGACGAGGTGCGCTGCGCCAAGGTCTACAAGGAAGCCAACAAGCGCGGCTTCCACAAGGCCGTCGACTACACCGAGGGCCGCAAGGTCAAGAACAGCCGGCAGGCGCGCGCCATGGCCAAGGGCTCCCGCTACGGCCGCCAGGAACAGGAAGCCGCCTGGCAACGCTCCGAGGTGGACGCCCTGCACCGCCTCGCCGCCGCCGGGGTGCGCGTGCCCACCCCCTACAACTTCCACGAAGGCGTGCTGCTCATGGAGCTGGTCACCGACGCCGACGGCGAACCGGCGCCCCGCCTCAACGACGTGGAACTGAGTCCGGAACTGGCCCGGCGCTTCCACGCCCTGCTCATCCGCCAGGTGGTGCGCATGCTCTGCGCCGGTATCGTCCACGGCGACCTGTCGGAATTCAACGTGCTGGTGGACAGCGACGGCCCCGTCATCATCGACCTGCCCCAGGCCGTCGACGCCGCCGCCAACAACAACGCCAAGCGCATGCTCCAGCGCGACGTGGACAACCTCGCCGCCTATTTCGGCCAGTTCGCCCCGGAACTGCTGGCGACCCAATACGGCAAGGAAATCTGGGCTCTCTACGAAACCGGCCAACTACTCCCGGACAGCGAACTCACCGGCCTGTTCAAACAGGTGGAAAAACGCGTCGACCTGAACGAAGTCATGCAGGTCATCGATGCGGCCAAAAAGGAAGCAGATGACCGGCAGGCGCGAAAACTCGGTGCTGACACCAAGGGGAAATGGCCGGAAGGGGAATAATCGGCCAATGAC
>CAZEOR010000418.1:0-3019 GCA_964513695.1 uncultured Thiobacillus sp. | reverse complement strand
GTCGGGATCTTGGCCTCTTCCTCGGGCTCCAGGTCGTACAAGTTCTTGGTGGCGGGATCGCCAGGGTGGATCTTGTTCTGGATGCCGTCCAGGCCAGCCATCATCATGGCGGCAAAGGCCATGTAGGGGTTGGCGATGGGGTCGGGGAAGCGCACCTCGATGCGGCGGGCCTTGTCGGACGCCACATGGGGAATACGAATGGAGGCGGAACGGTTCTTGGCGGAGTAAGCCAGCATCACCGGGGCTTCGAAGCCGGGCACCAGACGCTTGTAGGAGTTGGTGCCGGGGTTGGTGATGGCGTTGAGCGCCTTGGCGTGCTTGATGATGCCACCGATGTAATAGATGGCGGTCTCGGACAGGCCGGCATAGCCGTTGCCCGCGAACAGGTTCTTGCCGTCCTTCCAGATGGACTGGTGCACGTGCATGCCGGAACCATTGTCACCGACGATGGGCTTGGGCATGAAAGTTGCGGTCTTGCCGTAGCTGTGGGCAACGTTATGCACCACGTACTTCAGGATCTGGGTCCAATCGGCGCGCTGCACCAGGGAGGCGAACTTGGTACCGATTTCGCATTGGCCGGCGGTGGCCACTTCGTGGTGATGCACTTCCACGGGCACGCCCATTTCTTCCATGGCCATGCACATGGCGGAACGGATGTCCTGCAGGGAATCGATGGGAGGAACGGGGAAGTAGCCGCCCTTGACCTTGGGACGGTGGCCGATGTTTCCGGCTTCGGTCTGCTCGCCGGAAGACCAGGCGGCCTCTTCGGAATGGATCTTGACGTGGCAGCCGGACATGTCGTCATGCCAAGTGACGGAATCAAAGATGAAAAACTCGGGTTCGGGGCCGAAGTAGGCGACATCACCGATGCCGGAGGACTTCAGATAGGCCTCGGCGCGCTTGGCGATGGAGCGGGGGTCGCGGTCGTAGCCTTTGCCGGTGTCGGGTTCGATGACATCGCAGGTCAGGATGAGGGTGGGCTCGTCCATGAAGGGGTCGATGTTGGCGGTGTCGGGGTCCGGCATCAGAAGCATGTCGGAGGCCTGGATGCCTTTCCAACCGGCGATGGAAGAACCGTCGAACGCATGGCCGTCAGTGAACTTTTCTTCATCGAAGGCGCTAACTGGCACGGAAACATGCTGTTCCTTGCCACGGGTATCGGTAAAACGGAAATCGACAAATTTGACGTCGTTTTCCTGGACCATCTTCATAACGTCGGCGACAGCCATTTCAAACTCCTCAATGGAATGAACAATTCAACTCGGGTAGTACCACGGGGAGGCTGGAAAGCAGGTTCCATGCCATTCCTCACAGCGTAATAAAGCATTGTGCCATAAGGCATGTGCCCATATTTGGGAAAATTGGAGAACCAATATGGTGCACAAGGCACATTATTGGTGCAATAAGCGATATTCAAAATGCCGGATGACTCGCTAATACAATCTTCGCTTTCTTAAATAAATCCCACCCCATGACCGACGCGTATGTCGTTTTCGGCAACCCGATCTCCCATTCAAAGTCACCACTGATCCACGCCGCATTTGCAAACCAGAGCGGCCAGGACATGGTTTATGCTGCGCGTCTGGCGCCGCTGGATGGCTTCCGCGAAGCGGTGTTGTCCTTCCAGGCGGAAGGCGGGCGCGGCGCCAATGTGACAGTGCCATTCAAGGAGCAAGCTTTCGCCTTGGCCAAAGCCAGGAGCGAAAGGGCGGAAAAGGCGGGAGCGGTAAACACACTGAAGTTCGAGCCGGATGGCATGTTCGGCGACAATACCGATGGAGCAGGGTTGGTGCGGGACTTGGCAAGCAATCTTGGTGTCGATCTCGCTGGCAAACGCATCCTGCTCATGGGGGCGGGCGGCGCGGCGAGGGGGGTGATTCTGCCTTTGCTCGAGCAGAGACCCCAAACCCTGTTCATCGCCAACCGAACGCCGGATAAGGCTGTCATTCTGGCTCGGGATTTTGCGGGAGGGCAGAGACCGGTCTTCGCAGGTGGTTACAACGATCTGAGCGCGCCCTTCGACATTGTGATCAACGCCACTGCAGCCAGCCTGGCAGGCGATCTCCCGCCCCTGCCGGAAGACATATTCGCCGAGGGTGCTCTGGCCTACGACATGATGTACGGCAAGGACACTCCTTTCCTCGCCTTCGCCCGTGCCCGCCAAGCCAAGACAGCGGATGGACTGGGCATGTTGGTGGAGCAGGCCGCCGAGTCCTTCTATCTCTGGCGGGGCGTACGGCCCGACACGGGGCCGGTGATCCGAATGTTGAGGGCCGCCTGATGCTGCGCATGATCTGGAAAAGCCTGCTGCTTCTGGCTGTTCTGTTCTTGTTGATGCAGTTCTGGTATCTGGGCCACGTACTGTGGTGGAAAGCCTTCGACCCGGCATCCACCGCTTTCATGGAAGCGGGTCTGGAACGTTTGCAGGAGAAGAAGCCGGGAGCGGAATTGCGCTACCGCTGGGTGGATTACAACCGGGTTTCCATGCACCTGAAAAGAGCAGTCATTGCCGCCGAAGACAGCCGATTCCTTGAACATGAGGGGTTCGATTGGGACGGCATCGAAAAAGCTGTGGAAAAGAACCTCAGGAAGGGCCGCATCGTGGCTGGGGGATCCACCATCAGTCAGCAGTTGGCGAAAAATCTGTTTCTTTCCGCCTCCCGCAACCCCTTTCGAAAGCTCCAGGAGGCCGTCATCACCGTGATGATCGAGAACCTTTGGAGCAAGCGCCGCATCCTCGAGGTCTATCTCAACGTCATCGAATGGGGCAACGGCATATACGGCGCCGAGGCGGCCAGTGGCCGTTACTTCAAGACATCGGCCGCCGGACTGGACCCGGATCAG
This sequence comes from uncultured Thiobacillus sp., assembly GCA_964513695.1. Lineage (GTDB taxonomy): Bacteria > Pseudomonadota > Gammaproteobacteria > Burkholderiales > Thiobacillaceae > PFJX01. Next base: position 175 of record CAZEOR010000418.1, on the reverse strand, counting down.
GCCGCGCTGTTGGCTGCCATGATTCCCAACCCGCGTTATTACGAAACCCATCGCTCGGCGCGAGGATTGCTCAAACGCAAGGCCATCATCGCCGCGCGCATGCATCAGGTTTACGTGCCGCGTTAGCGCTGGCGCATCAACGCCAGAAACGCCAGGCTTGGGCCGTATCGATCGA
>CAZEOR010000417.1:0-3019 GCA_964513695.1 uncultured Thiobacillus sp. | reverse complement strand
GACTTCGACCAGCGCCTGATCGACTACATCATCGACGAGTTCAAGAAGGAACAGGGCGTCAACCTGAAGCAGGACGTGCTGGCCCTGCAACGTTTGAAGGAAGCCGCTGAGAAGGCCAAGATCGAGCTGTCCTCCGCCAGCCAGACCGAGATCAACCTGCCCTACATCACGGCGGACGCCACCGGTCCCAAGCACCTGGTGCTGAAGATCACCCGCGCCAAGTTCGAGAGCCTGGTGGAAGACCTGATCCAGCGCACCATCGAGCCCTGCAAGATCGCCATCAAGGATGCCGGCGTGAAGGTGTCCGACATCGGCGACGTGATCCTGGTGGGCGGCATGACCCGCATGCCCAAGGTGCAGGAGCTGGTGAAGGAATTCTTCGGCAAGGAACCGCGCAAGGACGTGAACCCGGACGAGGCCGTGGCCGTCGGCGCCGCCATCCAGGGCGGCGTGCTGCAAGGCGAGGTGAAGGACGTGCTGCTGCTGGACGTCACCCCCCTGTCCCTGGGCATCGAAACCCTGGGCAGCGTGATGACCAAGCTCATCCCCAAGAACACCACCATCCCGACCCGTGCCAACCAGGTGTTCTCCACCGCCGACGACAACCAGACCGCCGTCACCATCCATGTGCTGCAAGGCGAGCGGGAAATGGCCTCCGGCAACAAGAGCCTGGGCCAGTTCAACCTGACCGACATTCCGCCGGCGCCGCGCGGCCTGCCCCAGATCGAGGTCACCTTCGACATCGACGCCAACGGCATCCTGCACGTGAGCGCCAAGGACAAGGGCACGGGCAAGGAAAACAAGATCACCATCAAGGCCAACTCGGGCCTGTCCGAGGACGAGATCAAGAAGATGGTGCAGGACGCGGAAGCCAACGCCGCCGAGGACCACAAGGCCTTCGAGCTGGCCACCGCCCGCAATCAGGCCGACAGCATGGTGCACTCGGTGAAGAAGGCCCTGAAGGACTACGGCGACAAGGTCACGGCCGACGAGAAGACCAAGATCGAAGCCGCCATCACCGAAGCCGAAGCCGCCATCAAGGCCGGCGACAAGGCCGACATCGAAGCCAAGACCCAGGTCCTGGCCGAAGCCAGCCACAAACTGGCCGAGCAGATGTACGCCAAGGATCAGGCGGCCGCAGGTGGAGCTGAAGCCGGCCCTGGCACGGCCGGCGGCAAGAAGGACGACGACGTGGTCGACGCCGAGTTCGAGGAAGTGAAGGACAAGTAAGGCGGGAAACGGGAAAAGAGAAACGGGAAACGTGTGGAGCGGAACCACCGCAGCCTCAAGGCGTGGCAAGAGGCTATCGCGCTGGTGGACCTGCTCTACGACGCAACCGCCTCTTTTCCCGCCGACGAACGCTTCGGCTTGATGAGCCAGTTCAGGCGGGCAGCGGTTTCAGTGCCTGCTAATATCGCCGAAGGCTTTGCCAGGAATGGCACCAAGGTGTTGCTTCATTTCCTGAGCATTTCAAGCGGCTTCCTGTCTGAGTTGGATACCCTGATCGAAATCAGCAAAAGACGTGGCCTGTTAGCAGACTCAACCCCGCTTCAGGAACAAATTGATCGTGTCAGTGCGTTGGTTCTTGCTCTGTCGGCATCGTTGCGCAAGCGGCTTTAGCGTTTCCCATTTCCCGTTTCCCTTTTCCCGATCATGAGCAAACGCGATTACTACGAAATATTAGGCGTGGCGAAAACCGCCTCCGACGACGAAATCAAGAAGGCCTTCAAGAAACTGGCCATGAAGCATCACCCGGACCGCAATCAGGGTGACAAGTCTTCCGAGGAGAAATTCAAGGAAGCCAAGGAGGCCTACGAAATCCTTTCCGACGGCAACAAACGGGCGGCCTATGACCAATACGGCCATGCCGGCGTGGATCCGTCCATGGTCGGGGGGGCGGGGTCCGGCAACTTCCGTGATTTCGCCGACGCCTTCTCGGACATCTTCGGCGATGTGTTCGGCGGTGGCGGTGGCGGCGGGCGCCGTTCCCATGTCTATCGCGGCGCGGATCTCCGATATAACCTGGAAATCTCCCTGGAAGAGGCGGCACGGGGCACCGAAACCAAGATTCGCGTCCCGGTTTTGACAGAGTGTGAGCACTGCCATGGTTCAGGGGCCAAACCGGGTACGGAACCGGTGACCTGCCCGACCTGCGGTGGCCATGGCCAGGTGCGCATGCAGCAGGGCTTCTTCTCCATTCAGCAGGCCTGTCCGCGTTGCCATGGCAACGGCCGGGTCATCGCCGACCCCTGCACCCATTGCCATGGCGAAGGGCGCATCAAGAAACACAAGACCCTGTCCGTGCGAATTCCTTCCGGTGTTGACGAGGGCGACCGTATTCGCCTCTCCGGCGAGGGCGAGTCCGGGATCAACGGCGGCCCGCCGGGGGACTTGTACGTCCAGATTCATCTCAAGGCCCATCAGGTCTTTCAACGGGACCACGACGATCTGCATTGCGAACTGCCCATATCTTTCGCCACGGCGGCCCTGGGCGGAGAAATCGAGATCCCCACCCTGGACGGCCATGCGACCATCAAAATTCCGTCCGAAACCCAGTCAGGCAAGATTTTTCGCTTGCGTGGAAAAGGCATCAAAGGCGTACGCAGCAATCACCCGGGCGACCTTCATGCCCACATCGTGCTTGAAACCCCGGTCAATCTCACCGAGCGCCAGAAGGAACTGCTGCGGGAATTCGAAGCTTGCTGTTCCGGGCACGAAGCCAAGCACAACCCCCGTGCCAAGGGTTTCATGGACAAGGTGAAAGAATTCTTCGGGCAATAGCGCGGAAGCGCTTACTGATTTTCTTGAATGTAAATTCATCTCCATTCTGGACAGAGCAACCCTTTCCACCCCAACCCTCCCCGTAAACCGAGAGGGAGCAAACCCTTCCCTCGCGGGCTGGAGAGGCCGGGAAGGGGAGGGCAGTGGCCTTGCTTTGGCAAAGATCAATTTCTATTCGCCTGTCGATCCAGGCGCTTGAAGCTGCCGCGATCCGGCCAATACCCTAATCGCGGCGTGG
>CAZEOR010000416.1:0-3020 GCA_964513695.1 uncultured Thiobacillus sp. | reverse complement strand
ACCAGCGTCGCCAGGTTGCTGATCTGGATTTGCAGGCTCTCCAGCGAAATCCGCTCCGCGCCCACCGCCATCGCCGCATACACCAGCAACACCGCGCCAATCAGCGAGCGCGCCATCAACCCGGCTTGCCTGTTCAAGTTCCTCATCTCCGTCTCCTCGTTATGGGCCGCGTACCGCCATGCGATCAAATGGCCCGTGGTGAAATGCGCCGCTTGCGCGGCGCTTGCATACAAGCAACGCCGCCCTCAAGGCCGGCCGGAATGCCGGCGCCGGGTCCGCGACGTGGTTCGCAGCCCCACCAGTCCCAGGCCGGCCAGCAGCATGGCCCAGGTTTCGGGCTCGGGAACCTGGGCCACCGCGGTCACCATGTCATCGGCGTTCCACAGGTAAAAGCCGGTTTCGCCGTCATGGGATGTGGTCAGGCTGGCCGAGGTGAAGGTGGCCGCGGCATCGACGATGCCCAGGAAATAAACCGAGGTGCCGTCGTCCAGGATGCGCAGCGGGCTCGCGGCAGCCAGGCTGGCCGAGTAGCCGCCCACGCTGAGCCGGAAGTCGTCGTCGATGAGCGGATCGATGGACAGCACATAGAGGCCGACGGCGTTGCGCGCGGCAAAGCCCAGGTGGATGTCGTCGCCGTCCTGCAGCATGCCGGCATCGTCGGTGCCCAGGTAGTTGGAGGGGGAAGTGGTGTCCGCCCCGCTTGTGACTTGCAGACTCACGCCGCCGAAGTTGTAGGTGAAGGTGATGCCGCCCAGGGTGTCGCCGCTGGCGATGAGATCGCCCTTTGTGAGGCCATCGAAGTCCAGGGTGGCAATGCTGACGTTGGCCAGCCCCGCCACGGCCGCGTCGAAAGCGCCACGCTCGCTAAACGCGGCGGGTGCCGCGTGGGCCGAACTGGCGCAGCCCATCGCGACAAAAACCAGGCTGCTCAATAAACCTTTGGCCGAACTGTTTCGCATGACGCTTCTCCTGCCAGAAATATTGGAATCGTTGTTTCAACCGCGAATCGACACGCCATGTTGGCAGTCAAGCAAGCCGACGAGCGCAAGCGGTTTTCATGCCATGTTGGCGGTGCTTAACGAAAACAAGGACTAAAGCCTCGGCCCACCACTGGGATCAGAAAACTGTAAAAAAATCCGACAATTCGGCCGGCGGGGTAACGTGGCGGGCTATCGCGAAACAAGCCGCAAGATGACCCGTCGGCGGCACGCGTAGCATGATGGAAAACAGCGTGGCGCTGGCGCGATTTTCCGCCGCCGCACTGTGACAACGGAGGAAGAACACCCATGACGAAATCCACAACGGCCTACTGGAACCCCCTCGACCCCGCGAACCGCCACCGCTGGGAACCCGTCCCCGGCCTGGAAGGCCAGGCCGAATGCCTCACCCTCGCCAGCGACCCGGACAGCGGCGAATACACCCGCCTGACCCGCTTCCTCCCCGGCGCCGACACCACACCCCTCGGCGGCAAGAGCCACGCCTATCCCGAGGAAGTCTTCATCGTCAGCGGCCGGCTGTTCGACGCGGCTTTCGGTCTCTGGCTGGAACCCGGCCACTACGCCAGCCGCCCGCCGGGGGAGGTGCACGGGCCGTTCAGGACGGAGGAGGGATGTGTGGTGTTGGAGGTGTCGTTTCCGAATCGGGTGGGTTGAGCGCAAGAGCTCTGTTATTTGGCGCTGATGTAAGCTCGAAGCCGGAGGGATGTCGGAACGGGAGGCATACATGAAGGCGATCATTCAATTGGGCAAGCAAGGCGGCGTTTTCGATGTGGCGCGGGTGCAGATCGCTGCCGGCCAGGAACCCGATTTCCACCTTTCCTTCTGGTCCGCCCGCACCCTATTCGCGATGCTGACCCCCGCGCGGTTCGACTTTCTCGAAACACTGCGCAAAGTGGGGCCGTGCAGCGTCAACGCCTTGGCGAAGGCGGCTGACCGCAACTATTCCAACGTGCATACGGACGTGGCCAAGTTGGAGGAACTGGGGCTGGTGGAACGCGCGGAAGATGAGAGCGTGTTCGTGCCGTATGAGGAAATCGATATTCGGTTGGCATTGCCGTTGGCGGCTTTACTTGGGGTAGTCGGAGCGGCCGTTGGCTACGGGCGTCATCCCGGTAGGCAAGGGCCTGGACGCGGGTGATTTCTGGGTGGAGTTCGGCCGCGACTACATCATCCCCAAGCCCTTCGATCCGCGCCTCTCAAGCGCCCGCAAGTCGGGGGTTTTTTCCTCCCCTTCGGGCGTGGGCTAGGTAATGAGGTTCAATACCCCCAGTTCTCGTGCCTGACCGGGAGCTGATTGAGTCGTTCGCGCAAGGATTTCCAGGCAGGCAGGAATAGGTCCATCAAGGCGACGAAACGGGTGTTATGGGTAGGCTCCAGCATGTGGACCAATTCGTGGACCAGGATGTACTCCAGGCACTCCATGGGCTTCCTGGCCAGATCGGTATTGAGACGGATGATGCCCGACCGTGGATTGCACCCGCCCCAGCGGGTGCGCATGCGTTGCACGATCACCCGACCCACCTTCACCTTCAAGATGGGCTCCCATTTGCCCAGCAGATCGGGAATGACGGAACGGATCTGGCCGCGATACCAGGCTTCCATGATTTCCTGGCAACGTGCATCGTCGGTACCCGGGCGAACCTGTAGCACCAGCCTGCCAGCCTGGATTCCCACATGGGGGGCCGCTTCCCGTTCCACCCGTTTGAGCAGGTATCGACGACCCCAAACGTGATGGCTTTCCCGATCCAAATACTGCCGTGGCGCTTCCCTGTCCTGGGCCTGAATGCGACGCTGTTGGGCGCGAATCCAGACCAGCCTGGTAATGGCGAATAACCGGATGGCATCCAGGCTCATCTGTTTCGGCGCGGCGATGCGCACTTGGCCGATGGGCGGGTGGACCGAAAGATGGAGGTTGCGAATGTCCTTCCTCACCACCTCGATGCGCAAGTCGCCCAGATCGATGTGGGCCACCCTTAGTATTCCCTCTGGGCGAAGACGATGGGAAACAGGCGATTGACTTCG
>CAZEOR010000415.1:0-3024 GCA_964513695.1 uncultured Thiobacillus sp. | reverse complement strand
GCGCGGGCGAGGCCGCCAGCCTCAAGTTCTGGCGCGACCTGAATGAAAACGGCCAAGCCGACAGCGGGGAACTGACCGCCCTCGACCGCATCCTCAAACAAGCCGACTACGGCTTCTATACCCAGGGCAACGGCCGCATCGGCGCGGTTGCCAACACCGATGTGGATGGACCAGTGAACGAGGCAATCGGTCGGAGTGATATGAAATTCATTTCACTTCGAAGTCAGGCCGCAAATAACCCGGCATGGGCGCTTGCCGCATGACGCACCAAGCTTCCGAAGCGCCGGAACAGATTGCCACACCGCCTTTCTGGAAACGCCACCCGAAGAAGTTGATCGTCCTTGCGGTATTTCTGGCGCTGTGCAGCCAGATGCCGCTTTGGGGCTATCTGGAGCGGGTGTTCCTGAGTGTGGTGTTGTTTGGGTACAGCCAGACCACCGTCAAAGCCATCGAGGAACAGAACGATTGGTTCAACCGCTATTTCACCGGGCCGCCGAGCGATGCGGAAATGATTTCCCATTTCCGGAAGCATCGTGCGGAGTTTGAGCAGTTGGCTTATCTACAGGCTACCCAAGGGTATTGCCATAACAAGGAGCGGGAGCGACCGGGGCAGGAATGCACGAGGTTGGAACGGATAGTGGGGATGCAGGCAGGGCTAACCAGTATTTTTCTGGGCAATTCTGCGCTTAGGTCATGCAGCAAACCCTATAGTTTCCCCTGTACGTACGGCCTGGTATTTCGCTACACCCACAAAGAACGCCAACAGTGGCGGGGCACGATGAACCCCAAGATCGAGTCGTGGGAAAAGGAGTTGGTCTACGCCCCCCCCCTCCTGCTCGCAGATCAGTTCAGGCTCAATCCCTTGCATGATCCCCATGACAGCATGAGCGCCATGCGGTGGGAATGCTTCTGGAAAGAATCCCTCGACAGCATTCCACCTGAACTGGAGGCCAACCCCGGTGATCATGCCTACCCAAAATGCGCCGCACGACACATCGAAGGGCAGTGGTTCCTGAGACTCACGCCTAACAACGAACTTGATTTTTGATTAGAAATTCAATTGGAGAGTAAAAATGCCTACAGCTACCCGTGTCCCCTACAGCAACGCCGCTTTTGCCAACACCACCCAGTTCAAGAATCAAATCCTGCAAGCCGCACAGGTTACGGGACTGCGTCCGGAAGCCATCTACGGGGCGCTGGTGGAAGAGAACCACGATTACCTGGCGGAAACCAAAAACATGGTGGGTGACACCTATGTCTTGATCGCAACGCGCCTCCTGAGCCATCAAACTCTGCTGGATCAATACAACCAAGCCGCTGCCCAAGGCAAGCTGGACAACCACACCGACCTGGACAAAGCCAATGTCATGCTGAACGACATCGGCCTCTTCAATATCAAGATCGGCACAGCTTATCGCGTCATCCTTGACTATGCCGCGCAGACTCCCGCCGGCCAGGATGCACTGAACCTGCGGCAATACGTCAACGACATCCCGAAACTGATCGGCGACCTGATGAGCGGCCAGGCCGCGCCAGCGGTAGCCAGCCTGGCCTTGCTGGAGATGAAGAACTACATCGACAACGTGGCCGACGCAGATTACTGGGGCGGACGGACCGATTCTCAGAAGGACGCGGTCTACATCACCGCCTACAACTTCGGGATGGAAACACTCATCCGGAAAGCCCAAGTAAACTACACGGAAAACGGCAGCTACCAACCCAAGCCAGGGATCGGCTACGCCGCTGGAGAAAACCACGAACACAACGCCCCCACCATCGGCGCCCTCTTCGGCAACACCACCTACAACACCCCCACTACCCCCACCCCTGGCGAAAGTTACGGCGTCGGCTCCATCGACCCCAGCGCCACACGCCCCGCCTCCACCACCTTCGTCACCTACCAAGACACCACCACCGCCTCCCTCAAAAAAGGCGGCAGCCTGTCGGATATCGTCGCCCTCGAAAAATCCAAGGGCAACGTCATCAGCAAGGACGACATCAAACTCGTCAATGGCATGGAGTCCCTCGCCGACGAGGCCATCCCCGCCGACCAGTTCCTGATGATCCCCAGAAGGAGCGGCAACTGGCTCACCATCAACACCAACGAGGTGTCTCTCAGCTTCAACGCCATCACCGGGGAAAACCGCGCCCGTATCCGGGCCGGCCAAGATGGCGGGGCGATCTCCATCGCCCACACCCACGACGCCCAAGGCAACCCCCTCGACCGCTACACCGCCCTCGACGCCGCCGGCAAGGCCACCACCACCATCACGGTATCCGACGCCTGGACCACCACCGAAACCGCCCACCTCACCCTGCTCAAGAACGGCACCACCGGCGAAACCATCGCCATCTATAAAACCACTGACTTACTCGCAGGTCGCAAAGCCGGCGATGTCGTCCAGATCACCCCGCAAGCCGATGGCACCCGCGCCATCGCCACCTACAACGCCGCCGCCGGCCTCTGGCTCACGGAAAAGTTCAACGCGCAAAACCAGGCCATCGAACGCTTCACCTCTTCCGACAACCCCCTCGACGCCGCCGACCCGCAACATGACGGTGTCGGTCTCTGGAGCGGCGGCCTCAGCGACTTCACCACCACCGATTTCGATTCCATCGACGCCTTCACCGGCCTGCCCCATTACACCGGCACCACCGCTTACACCGACACCAACGCCGACGGCTTCTTCGAACACATCCAAACCAAGCTCAGCGTCGGTTCCTACATCGACACCCTCCTCGACAGCAACGCCGATGGCCAACTGGACAGCCGCACGCTGACTTCCGGCAGCGGCGCAAGCTGGAACCTGTTCGACTTCAACCAACGCCTCGACGCCGAACAACTGATCAGCGAGCTCCACGGCCAGGGTGGTGTCGGCAACGCCTACTACACCGGCTTCACCGATTGGATCTCCGGCCAACTCGTGTCTGGCGGCGGCGGTTACACCTTCGACCTGTACGACCTCGTCTTCGACCCCATCGGCGCCTTCTACGACAGCCAAAGCAGCGCTTACGACAACGCGG
>CAZEOR010000414.1:0-3024 GCA_964513695.1 uncultured Thiobacillus sp. | reverse complement strand
CCCCGCTTCCGCCGAAATCCCCGCGCCTCGCCCATTCCCACGGGCGGCTCGCAAACTCGCCCTGCGGGCTCAGACATCGCTCGCCGACAGCCCCCGTGTGAATGGGCGAGACGCGGCGGCGGCAGAGGGGGAAAGGCGGTGGTTGGGTGACGAGGCAGGGTGATTAGGCGAAGCCATAACACACCGGATAAAACATTCGGCGCAATGCCCCTTCGGTTATGGCGCCCTACTCAGGCTGCGAAGGGGGTAAGGTAGGATTGCGAAAGGCAATATGTAGGGCAGACGGATGGAGTGGCGAATTTTGTTTAACCCATGCGCCAACTACCCATATGAGCGCCTGTATGCAGGAAAACAAATGGCAAATCGAGATAGGCATCATCATCCAGCCCATACGTCATTCACCATCCGTTTCAATTTAAAGATATAGCGCGACCATGACATCGGCCACTATCAAGCTTTTTCTCCCTCGCGGAGATGCGAAGAGTCTACGCACTGCTGAGATTTCAAACTGGACTGGCAAAGCGGTAGCTGCGCCACGCAGCGAGTTAGACGAACTTCTTGCTCGTGAGGAACTGGAAAAAGCCGGCGTCTATATCCTGATTGGAAGCGATCCGCTTACTAATGCTGCACGCGCATACGTTGGTGAGGCGGAGGTTATTCGTGAGCGCCTCAAACAACACAAGACAAAAGAATTTTGGGTCTCGGCCATTGTTTTTGTGAGTAAGGATGAGAACCTGACCAAAGCTCATGTGCGCTTTCTCGAAAGCCGTCTTCTGGCAGAGGCTGCTCAGATCGGCAGATTCACACTTGAACAAAATCAGGCGGGGGGGTCAAAACTTCCCGAATCCGATAGAGAAGACATGGAAGTGTTTCTCGCCCACATCCGACAGCTGCTTCCCGTTCTCGGCTCTGACATTCTCGTTCCCATCACGCAATCAGATTCGAAAAATCAGCCCGGTGGCATGCTTTTTTGTCGCATCAAAGGAGCAGAAGCACGAGGCCAGCGCAGTGCGATCGGGTTCGTTGTATTCCAGGGGTCGACCGCTGTCCTAGAAGTGCGGCCATCAACCGAGAATTACCCATACGTATTAGCCCAGCGCAAACAACTTATCGGAGATGGCACGCTGATCGAGAAAAGTGGCTTATTGGTTTTCACCAAGGATGCGGAGTTTTCTAGTCCATCTGCTGCGGCCGTTGTAATACACGGCGGTAGCGCAAATGGACTTACCGCATGGAAAACCAAGGATGGAAAGTCACTAAAGCAACTAGAAGAGCAAACCTAACTACGTCGCAATTACCAGGCGCCCCGCCCTATCTGAGCCGCCTCGTTCAGCCCGCGTAGGGCGGAAAAGCGAAGCGCCTTCCGCCGAAGGCATTCATCCTGCGGATAACGCCTTCGGCTCATCCGCCCTACCAAGTCACCCCACCACCGCCTTTCCCCCTCTGCCGCCGCCGCGCCTTGCCCATTCCCACGGGGGCCGTCGGCGAGCGATGTCTGAGCCCGCAGGGCGAGTTTGCGAGCCGCCCGTGGGAATGGGTGAGGCGCGGGGTTTTCGGCGGAAGCGGGGCGCGTTTTCTTTGGTTACTTTCTTTGCCGCGCGGTAAAGAAAGTAACTTGCCGCCGGGCAACCCCCGGCCTACCGCACGTAGCAAACCGCGCCGGGTAGACAAGGCAGAACCGCCCCTCACCCCAACCCTCTCCTCGGCGGGGAGAGGGGGAAATGCTGGCGGCTGCGCACAAGGCGGCGCGGGAAATCCAGCGTTGTTAAATCCCCCCTAGCCCCCCTTTGATAAAGGGGGGAAGCCAGCCGGAAGTGACTGGCTGAGGACGGGGTTGGTGCTAGTGCGCGGTTCAAGACAAGCGCAGCCGTTCCTTGTTGTCGCCACCCCGACAAAGACCTGGGTATTGTCGCGACAGACACGCCTGGAAGATCGGCACCGCTCAGATGTAATCCAATACAAATCAACACCTTGTGATCTGTCTCCGCCCTTGGCACGGGCTTTGCACCTGTAACCCTGCGAGCGACTTTTCAATCGCATCCCGTTTCAGCGTCAGAGGAGAAAGATCATGGCACTGCGTCAATGCGCGATTTACGGTAAGGGTGGTATCGGCAAGTCCACCACCACTCAGAACCTTGTGGCCGCCCTGGCCGAGGCCGGCAAGAAAGTGATGATCGTCGGCTGCGATCCCAAGGCGGACTCCACCCGTCTGATCCTGCACGCCAAGGCTCAGAACACCATCATGCACCTGGCTGCCGAAGCCGGTTCCGTGGAAGACCTGGAGCTGGAAGACGTGCTCAAGGTGGGTTACGGCGATATCAAGTGCGTCGAGTCCGGCGGCCCCGAGCCGGGAGTTGGTTGCGCCGGCCGCGGCGTCATCACCGCCATCAACTTCCTGGAAGAAGAGGGCGCTTATGAAGAAGACCTCGACTTCGTGTTCTACGACGTGCTCGGCGACGTGGTGTGCGGCGGTTTCGCCATGCCCATCCGCGAGAACAAGGCCCAGGAAATCTACATCGTCGTGTCCGGCGAGATGATGGCCATGTACGCCGCCAACAACATCGCCAAGGGCATCGTGAAGTACGCCAACTCCGGCGGCGTGCGTCTGGCCGGCCTGATCTGCAACTCGCGCAACACCGCCCGCGAGGACGAACTGATCGAGGCCCTGGCCGCCAAGCTGGGCAGCCAGATGATCCACTTCATCCCCCGCGACACCGACGAGCAGCGCGCCGAGATCCGCCGCATGACGGTGATCGAGTACAACCCCCAGGCCAAGCAGGCCGACGAGTACCGCGCCCTGGCCACCAAGGTCATCAACAACAAGAAGCTGGTGATCCCCACCCCCATCACCATGGACGAACTGGAAGACCTGATGATGGAGTTCGGCATCATCGAGGAAGAGGACGAGTCCATCGTCGGCAAGACCGCCGCCGAGCTGGCCGCCGAAGCGGCTGCCTGATGTCAAACCCCTCCCCCGCGAGGGGGAGGGGGGCAAACCGATCAACCCGAGCATGCCATCCGGGG
>CAZEOR010000413.1:0-3031 GCA_964513695.1 uncultured Thiobacillus sp. | reverse complement strand
GGCCTGGCGCACGGTGTATTCGCCGAAATGGAAAATGCTGGCAGCCAGCACCGCATCGGCGCCACCGATCTTCACACCGTCCGCCATGTGTTGCAGGTTGCCGACGCCGCCGCTGGCGATGACGGGAATGTTCACGGCATCGACGATGGCCCGGGTCAGGTTGAGGTCGAAACCGATCTTGGCGCCGTCCCGGTCCATGCTGGTCAGAAGGATTTCACCCGCGCCGAGTTCCTCCATCTTGCGCGCCCACTCCAGGGCGTCGAGTCCGGTGGGCTTGCGGCCGCCGTGGGTGAAGATTTCCCATTTCGGGTTGGCGCCCCAGACGGTCTGCTTGGCGTCGATAGCCACCACGATGCACTGGCTGCCGAAGCGGTCGGTACAGTCCTTCACCAGTTGCGGATTGAACACGGCGGCGGTGTTGATGGAGACCTTGTCGGCGCCGGCGTGGAGCAGGCGGTGCACATCCTCCACGGCGCGCACGCCGCCGCCGACGGTGAGGGGAATGAACACCTGGGCGGCCACGTCCTCAATGATATGCAGGATCAGATCCCGGTTGTCGGAGGTGGCGGTGATGTCCAGGAAGGTGAGCTCGTCGGCGCCCTGCTCGTCGTAGCGGCGGGCGATCTCAACGGGATCGCCGGCATCGCGCAGGTTGACGAAATTAACTCCCTTGACCACGCGGCCGGCGGTCACGTCCAGGCAGGGAATGATGCGTTTGGCGAGACCCATTATTTGCCGGACAGCTCGTCGGCCAGAGCCTGGGCGGCTGTGAAGTCCAGGGTACCCTCGTAGATGGCGCGCCCGGTGATGGCGCCCATGATGCCTTCGCCTTCCACGGCGCAGAGCCGCTTCACGTCGTCCAGGTTGGTGATGCCGCCGCTGGCGATGACCGGAATGGTCAGAGCCTGGGCCAGCTTCACGGTGGCTTCGATGTTGACGCCGGAAAGCATGCCGTCGCGACCGATGTCGGTGTAGACCACACCTTCGACGCCGTAGTCCTGGAATTTCTGCGCCAGGTCGATGACGTCGTGGTGGGTCACCTTCGACCAGCCTTCCACCGCCACCTTGCCATCCTTGGCGTCCAGGCCGACGATGATGTGGCCGGGAAAGGCGGTGCAGGCGTCATGCAGGAAGCCGGGGTTCTTCACCGCCGCGCTGCCGATGATGATGTAGGTGATGCCGTCGTCCAGATAGCGCTCGATGGTGTCCAGGTCGCGGATACCGCCACCGAGTTGGACGGGAATCTCGTCGCCCACCTCGTTGACGATGGCCTTGATGGCGGCCTCGTTCACCGGCTTACCGGCGAAGGCGCCGTTCAGGTCCACCAGGTGCAGGCGCCGCGCGCCGCTGGCCAGCCACTTCCCGGCCATTTCCGCCGGGTTGGAGGAAAACACCGTGGCGCTGTCCATCTCGCCCTGTTTCAGGCGGACGCACTGGCCGTCCTTCAAATCGATCGCCGGAATGATGAGCATGACCTACCTCTGATTTCCGTCCCAAGTGGTGAAGTTGGCGAGCAGGCGCAGACCGGCCGCCTGGCTCTTTTCAGGGTGAAACTGCACGGCGAACAGGTTGTCCCGGGCCACTGCGCAGGTAAAGGGAAAAGGATAGCTGCTTTCGCCGGCGATGACGTCGGGATCGGCTGGCTGGGCAAAATAGCTATGCACGAAGTAGAAACGCGCGCTGTCCTCGATGCCCGCCCAGAGGGGATGGGACATGACCTGGCGCACGTTGTTCCAGCCCATGTGGGGCACCTTCAACTTGTTGCCGGCCCCGTCGCGCATGGCGGCGTCGGGAAAACGCTTCACCTGGCCCGCCATCAAGCCGAGGCAGGGGGTATCGCCCTCCTCGCTGCGTTCGAACAGAACCTGCAAGCCCATGCAGATTCCCAGGAAGGGCTTGCTCGCCGCCGCGCCGAGAATCGCGTGGCGCAGGCCATGGGCTTCGATTTCCGCCATGCAGTCGGGCGCCGCGCCCTGGCCGGGGAACACCACGCGCCCCGCCGAGGCGATGAGGGCCGGGTCATAGGTGACCACCACTTCGGCGCCGGGCGCCACGTGCTCCAGCGCCTTGCGCACGGAATGCAGGTTGCCCATGCCGTAGTCGATCACGGCGATGTCAGCCATTCAGGGTGCCTTTCGTCGAGGGCATGGCATCCCCCATGCGCGGGTCCGTTTCCACGGCCATGCGCAGGGCGCGGCCGAAGGCCTTGAACACGGTTTCGGCCTGGTGGTGGGCATTGACGCCGCGCAGGCAGTCAACGTGCAGGGTGACGCCGGCGTGGTTGACGAAGCCCTGGAAGAATTCCCGGAACAGATCGACGTCGAAGTCGCCGATGCGAGCGCGGGTGAAATCCACGTGGAATTCCAGGCCGGGCCGGCCGGACAAATCGATCACCACGCGCGACAAGGCCTCGTCCAGGGGCACGTAGGCATGGCCGTAGCGGCGGATGCCCTTCTTGTCGCCCAGAGCCTTGGCGAAGGCCTGGCCCAGGGTGATGCCGATATCCTCGGCGGTGTGGTGGGCGTCGATATGCAGGTCGCCCTGGGCTTCGATGTCCAGGTCGATCAGACCGTGACGGGCCACCTGGTCCAGCATGTGTTCGAGGAAGGGCACGCCGGTGTGAAAGGCGGACTTGCCGGTGCCGTCGAGATTGATCTTGACGGTGATCCGGGTTTCCAGCGTGTTGCGGGTGACTTCGTCGCTGCGCATCTCAGTGGTCCAGTTCGGCCGCCAGGGCGGTCAGGAAAGCTTCGTTCTCATCCGGCGCGCCCACGGTCACCCGCAGGCAGTGATTCAACAGGGGATGGCCGCCATGCAAATTCTTGATCAGCACGCCCCGGGTCTTGAGGCCAGCGAACACCCTGGGGGCGTCGGACACCCGGAACAGAATGAAATTGGCGCGGCTTTCAAAAACCTCCACTCCGGCAAGAGCGGACAAGGCCTGAAACAGACTCCCCCGTTCACCGACCAGGGTGGCCGCCTGGGCTTCCAGGACATCCACGTGCGAGAGGGCGTATCGGGCCGCCACCTG
>CAZEOR010000412.1:0-3031 GCA_964513695.1 uncultured Thiobacillus sp. | reverse complement strand
CGTGCGCAACCTGGCGATTTCCGAAGCCGCCGCGCCCCATAGCCTGTATTACGCCCCGGACCCCTCCTCCCAGATCGCCTGTTCCATCGGCGGCAATGTGGCGGAGAACTCCGGCGGCGTGCACTGCCTGAAATACGGCCTCACCGTCCACAACGTGCTGGCCCTGAAGGTGCTGACCATGGACGGCGAGTTGCTGGACATGGGCCTGGATGCGCTGGACAGCCCGGGCTACGACCTGCTCGCCCTGATGACCGGCTCCGAAGGCCTGCTCGGCGTGGTGGTGGAGGTCACGGTGAAACTGCTGGTCAAGCCAGAGCGCGCCCAGGTGGTGCTGGCCGCCTTCGCTTCCGTGGAGGCGGCCGGGGCGGCGGTGGCGGACATCATCGCCGCCGGCATCCTGCCCGCCGGCCTGGAGATGATGGACAACCTGTCCATCCGCGCCGCCGAGGATTTCGTCCACGCCGGCTACCCGGTGGACGCCGCCGCCATCCTGCTGTGTGAACTGGACGGCGCCAACGCCGAGGTGTCGGAACAGATCATGGCGGTGCGCCAGGTGCTCATGGAAGCCGGCGCCACGGAGGTGCGCACCGCCCAGGACGAAGCCCAGCGCATGAAGTTCTGGGCCGGCCGCAAGGGCGCCTTCCCGGCGGTGGGGCGCATCAGTCCGGACTACTACTGCATGGACGGCACCATCCCGAGGAAGCACCTGGCCCGGGTGCTGGGCCGCATCGCCGAACTGTCGGCGCACTACGGCCTGCGTGTCGCCAACGTGTTCCACGCCGGCGACGGCAACCTGCATCCCCTCATCCTGTTCGACGCCAATCAGCCCGGCGAGATGAAAAAAGCGGAGGACTGCGGTACCGACATCCTCAAGCTGTGCGTGGAAGTGGGCGGCACGGTGACCGGCGAGCACGGCGTCGGCGTGGAGAAGCTGGACGCCGCGTGCAGCCAGTTCAGCACCGGGGAGCTGGCCCAGTTCCACGCCGTCAAGGCCGCCTTCGACCCGGCTGGCCTGCTCAACCCCGGCAAGGCTGTGCCCACCCTGCACCGCTGCGCCGAGTTGGGCCGCATGCACGTGCAAGGCGGCCAGCTGCCGTTTCCGGAATTGCCGAGGTTCTGATGGAAGCGGAACTCATCGAACGGGTGAAGCGAGCCGTCGCGGACAAGACGCCTCTTTGCATTCGCGGCGGCGGCAGCAAGGCCTTCTACGGACGCCGGTACGCGGGCGAATCGCTGGAAGTCTCCAGCCATCGCGGCATCGTCAGCTACGAGCCTTCGGAGCTGGTGATTACCGCCCGGGCCGGCACGCCCTTGGCGGAAGTCGAGGCGCTGCTGGTGGAAAATGGCCAGCTGTTCCCCTTCGAGCCGCCACATTTCAGTGATCAAGCCACCCTCGGCGGCATGGTGGCCGCCGGCCTGTCCGGGCCGCGCCGGCCCTGGGGTGGGTCCGTGCGGGACGCTCTGCTGGGGGTGAAGCTCGTCAACGGCCGCGGCGAGGCGCTTCACTTCGGCGGTCAGGTCATGAAAAACGTGGCCGGCTACGACCTGTCGCGCCTGATGGCCGGCGGCCTGGGCACCCTGGGCTTGCTGCTGGAAGTCTCCCTGAAGGTGCTGCCCCGGCCCGCCGAGGAGCGCACCCGTGCATTCGAGCTGGATGCCGCTTCCGCCGCCGCGCGTCAACTCGAATGGGGGCGGCTGCCCCTTTCCCTGAGTGGCACCCTATATGACGGGACGCGGCTTTTCGTGCGCCTGTGCGGCAGCGCCCAGGGCGTTGCGGCGGGACTGGAGGCCCTCGGTGGCGAAGACGTGATCGAAACGCCTTGGCGGATGGCGAGGGAACACGCCCTGCCATTCTTGAAGGGTGACGGGCCGTTGTGGCGCGTTTCCCTGCCCGCCGCCGCGCCGGCCCTGAACCTGCCTGGCGAGATGCTCACCGAATGGGGTGGCGCCTTGCGCTGGCTGCGCACGGACCTGCCTGCCGCCGTCCTGCGGCAAAGTGTCGCCGCCCTGGGCGGCCACGCCACCTTGTTCCGGGGCCATGACGGCACGGGCGAGGTGTTCCAGCCCCTGGCGCCGGCCATGCTGGCCCTGCACCGGCGGCTGAAACAGGCCCTGGACCCCCAGGGCATCTTCAATCCCGGCCGGATGTACGCGGGGCTCTGATGCAGACCCAACTCGCCGATTTCATCCGCGACACCCCCCAGGGCAAGGAGGCTGACGCCATCCTGCGTTCCTGCGTCCATTGCGGTTTCTGCAACGCCACCTGCCCCACCTACCAGTTGCTGGGCGACGAACTGGATGGCCCCCGGGGCCGCATCTACCTCATGAAGCAGATGCTGGAAGGACAGCCCGTGGGCGCCGTGACCCGGGAACACCTGGACCGTTGCCTGACCTGCCGCAACTGCGAGACCACCTGCCCTTCCGGCGTGCAATACGGCCGGCTCATCGACATCGGCCGGGAGATGGTGGAAAAACTGAGTCCGCGCCCAATCAGCCAGCAAATGCTGCGGACCGCGCTGCGCCGCGGCCTGACCGCGCCCCTGTTCCGGCCCCTGTTCAAGGCGGGGCAGAGCCTGCGCGGACTCTTGCCCACCCGCCTGCGGGAACACGTGCCGGCTGCCCGGACCGCGCCCATCGCGCCAATCAGCAGGGGCGTGCACGGCCGCGCCATGCTGATCCTGGAGGGCTGCGTGCAGCCTGCCATGGCGCCGGAAACCAACGCCGCCGCCGCCCGCGTGCTGGGCCGCCTGGGCATCCGGCTGTTCGCCGCGCCGGAAGCCGGTTGCTGCGGCGCCATCGACCAGCACCTGGCGGCGCCGGAAGCCGCGAAAGCGGCCATGCGCCGCAACATCGACGCCTGGTGGCCCCACATCGAAGCAGGCGAGGGCGGAAATATCGAAGCCATCGTCATCACCGCCAGCGGTTGCGGCAGTCTGGTCAAGGAATATGGCCACCTGCTGCGCGACGATTCCGCCTACGCGGTGAGATCGGAAGAGCACACGTCTGAACTCCAGTCACGAACGCTTATCTC
>CAZEOR010000411.1:0-3031 GCA_964513695.1 uncultured Thiobacillus sp. | reverse complement strand
TGTCCGGCATACCCTTCGGCATACAGCCATCACCCATCTGGTTCAGGCTGGCGTCGACCTTCCCACCGTCAAGCGAATCAGCGGGCACAAGACCTTGGCGATGGTTGAACGCTATGCCCACCAGAACGGGGCACATATCGAGGGCGCGATGGACAAACTGGAAAGCCGTCTCAAGCTCGCTTGATGGTGGGCTGTATCCCTGGTATTTCTGGCGCGATTACACGGGAATTACACAAAGCAAAAAGGCTTGCTGGTGACAAAACAATGCAAGCCTTTGATTTGTTTGGTGGCCAGGGGCGGAATCGAACCGTCGACACGCGGATTTTCAATCCGCTGCTCTACCAACTGAGCTACCTGGCCACAGAGGTCTGGCCGGTTGCCCGGCCGAAAGAAGGCGCGCATTTAATCGCGAATGGCCCTATTCCGTCAAGGCTCACGCGAGAGAGGATCATTCGGAAAGTGTCATGAAAACGTCGCACATCCGTCATCAGCACGTCTTGGCGGTCGAGCATATTTGTTTCCATGTTCACCCAGGAAATCGCCGTTATGCAGTTTTCCGCGCCACGCCGTCGCCTGAGAGTGGCAGTGGTGACGGAAACCTACCCTCCCGAGATCAACGGTGTGGCCATGACCTTGGGGCTCATGGTGAAAGCGTTGCAGACACGGGAGCACCAGATTCAGCTCGTCCGACCACGCCAGCATGCAGCAGATGCGCCTTCCGATGAACTCAATCTGGAACAAGTGTTGCGTCCCGGAGTATCGATTCCCCGTTACGCCGGTCTGAAAATGGGCCTGCCGGCCAAGTCCACACTACAACGTCTATGGTCCCTGCGCCGACCAGATGTGGTCCATGTGGCAACGGAAGGTCCCCTGGGGTGGTCAGCCATCGCGGCAGCGAAAAAGTTACGTATTCCTGTTGTGAGTGATTTCCATACGAATTTCCACAGTTACAGCCAGCACTATGGTTTCGGCTGGCTGAAAAAACCGGTGATGAGCTATCTGCGTCGATTCCACAACCAGTCTCGGGTAACACTGGTGCCTTCCCTGTCCATGCGCCTGGATCTGGAGGCGGCGGGTTACCACAATGTGGAGGTGATAGCACGGGGCGTGGATGCCAATCTGTTCGATCCTGCCCGGCGGAGCCAGGAACTGCGTGAATCCTGGGGCGTGCAAGGGAAAGGCTTGGCGGTGATCCACGTGGGCCGTGTGGCACCAGAGAAGAATCTGCCCTTGCTGATCCGCGCGTTTGAGACCATCGAAGCTGCACGCCCCGACGCCAGACTAATTCTGGTGGGGGACGGTCCCGATCTTGCGGCTCTGCGCGCGAGCCATCCCCGCTTCGTATTCCGGGGGGTATGCCGGGGCGAGGATCTGGCTACCCATTACGCATCTTCCGATCTATTTCTGTTTCCCAGCCTGACCGAAACTTTCGGCAATGTGGTGCTTGAAGCCATGGCTAGCGGCCTGCCGCAAGTGTGTTTCAATTATGCGGCAGCCGCCGAGCACGTATGCCACGGCGAGACTGGCCTGAAAGTCCCCTATGGCGACGAAAACGATTTCCTGGCCAAAGCGCGACATCTTGCGACGAGCACCGACCTGCACCGCATGGGGAAGGCGGCACGGGAAGCGGCTCTGAACCAATCCTGGGAACACATCTTTTCTCGATTCGAGGCTGTCCTTGTCCGCATTGTCATGGAAAGCGAAGCCCACCATGAAAAAGACTTGTTTGGCATGGAGTCTGCCTGACGTGTCTTACCCGAGCCCATGGATCTGATGACACCCCATGACGGCGATATTCTGACCCGTTACACAAACTGGGAACTTCGCCTGGCTTTGCATCTGAACCGGGCCAACCACCGCCATCCGGTTTCTCGCTGCTTCGGATTCATCAGCCGCTTGGGTGACGGCATCTTCTGGTATGCGCTGATCGCAGCACTGCTGGCCTACGACGGTGCTGCCGCTCTGCCGGCGGTATTGGCAATGAGTGCGGCAGGTCTTAGCTCCACGCTGCTTTACAAATGGATCAAGACACGTATCTCGCGGCTCCGGCCGTCCCAGAAAACATCGGCCATCCGTCTTACCACCCCCCCTTGGATCGATTCAGTTTTCCTTCCGGCCATACTCTGCACGCGGTCTGCTTCACCTTGGTGGCTTGCGCGCACTACCCTGGTCTACTGCTCCTCCTGGTGCCGTTTACTCTATTGGTGGCGGCATCCCGACTGATCCTGGGCCTGCATTGGTTATCCGACGTGATTGCCGGCGCGGGTATTGGCGGCCTGATGGCATGGATATTCATACAGGCCGCCAGCTTGGCGAACTGAATACCCGACAATTTATCTCGGGCTTGTCCATGCCGCACGTGACTGGCACACTACGACTCCATCATTGAACGCTAATAGAGGAGTCGCCATGGGCGGCCTGACCCAAGACACCCCGATCCCTACCGAGATCAAACTGCATCAACAGTCCCGTATTCTGGAAATCGCTTTCAACGATGGCAGCCGTTTCGACATGCCCTGCGAGTACCTGCGAGTTTTCTCTCCCTCCGCCGAAGTGCGTGGCCACGGTCCTGGCCAGGAAGTACTTCAGGTAGGCAAGAAGAACGTCGAGATCAAGGCCATCGAGCCGGTGGGACAATACGCTGTGGTACTGGTGTTCTCCGACGGCCATGACTCCGGCATCTACTCCTGGGATTATCTATATGACCTAGGCCGGAAGCAGGACTTCTACTGGCAAGCCTATATGCGCCGCATGGAGGAAGCCGGCGAGTCACGCGAGCCTAAATCTCTGGTGTGAGGGTTCTCGCGGATATCGTCTCAGCAATCGAGCAGGCGACCGGCCAAGCTTTTGAATTGGCCGAACAGAGGCAGTCCAGCGGCGGTTGCATCAATCAAGGCATGATCCTAGCCGACCGTGTTGGTCGCCGTTTCTTCGTCAAGCTCAACGATTCCCGCAGTGAAGCCATGTTTGCGGCGGAAGCCGAAGGGCTGGAGGAGCTCGATGCGGCGGCGGCAATTCGAGTGCCTCGGCC
>CAZEOR010000410.1:0-3040 GCA_964513695.1 uncultured Thiobacillus sp. | reverse complement strand
CCATCACGATGCTCCCTTGGTCCATCGCAGTCATCTGGTTCGGGTTCATGATCCGGCCTACATCGATCTCATTGAGGCGGCCTCCCCCTACGAAGGGATGAAGGAGCTGGATCACGACACCATCATGAATCCCCACACACTGGATGCCGCTTATCACGCGGCTGGCGGGGCGGTGATGGCGGTGGATCGTGTATTCCGCGGCGAGGTGCAGAATGCTTTCGTGGCCTGCCGGCCTCCCGGCCACCACGCCACGCGCGACAAGGCCATGGGCTTCTGCATTTTCAACAACGTCGCCGTTGCCGCCGCGCATGCCTTGGCCGTCCATGGACTGGCCAAGGTGGCGGTAGTCGATTTCGACGTGCACCATGGCAACGGCACAGAGGACATTTTCAAGGACGACCCCAGGGTCATGTTGTGTTCCACTTTCCAGCACCCGTTCTATCCGTTCTGCGGTTCGGACTCATCCAACGAGCATATCGTCAACGTACCCATGCCGGCCGGAACCACCGGCAAGCGCTACCGGGAGATATTTGAGGTGGAGGTGCTGCCTCGACTGGAGGCTTTCCAGCCGGAAATGCTGTTCATCTCCGCCGGCTTTGATGCGCACCGGGAAGACGATATGGGCCAGTTCGGCCTGATGGAATCTGATTACGTCTGGATCACCGAACGGATCATGGAGATCGCTCAGCGACATGCCCGGAACCGTGTGGTTTCCGTTCTTGAAGGCGGCTATGACCTGAGTTCCCTGGGCCGCAGCGTAGCGGCCCATGTGAAAGTGCTGGCGGATCTATGAATGGAAGCGACAGATGATCCGCTAGAAGGCGCGCTCGGACATCAGGCAGGGATTGGCTTCGGTATTTGACCTGGGTCACAAAAAACCATTACGACTCAATGGGATAGGAAGTGGTCATGGTTCAAGTTTACTAAAGCTCCCGTGTCTCTGTGCCGTTAAGTAGTCACTTCCGGCACGGGCGGGTCGATGAAACTTCGCAACAAACTTTGGCTCGGCATGGGCGCCGCTTTCATGGCGCTTTTCCTGTTGTTTGAATGGAACGACTACAAACAGAGCCGTGCCAATATTCTGGTCGAACTGCGCGAGCAGGCTTACATCCTGCATAGCGTGCTGATGGCCACCCGGCGTACCTACCAGCATGCCTTCCTGGACAGCGGGATGCCGCTCAACGCGCAAACGCTCAATTTCCTACCTGCCCACACCATGGGCGAGATTTCCAAGAACTTTCGGCTCTGGATGCGTAATGGCATGACTTTCAACAATGTATCCGACCGGCCGCGCAACCCCGCCAACATGGCCGATGCCATCGAACTCGACGCCATGGCGTATTTCCGTGCTTCTCCGAAGAGTACGGAGCGCTTTGTCCCTTTCACCGCGCCTGGGGGGGCCGACTACTATCATTACTCCGCCCCGATCTGGGTCGAGCCCTACTGCCTGAAATGTCATGGGGATCCAGCTTTGGCGCCGGAAGTGGTGAGCGCCAATTATCCTGCCGCCTACGGTTACAAGCTTGGTGATCTGCGCGGGCTGATCAGCATCAAATTGCCCGCGGCGGCGGTGGAAGAGCGCGTCATGAGCGTGTGGCGCAAACAATTGATGCAGCATCTGTTCCTCATGCTGGCAGCTTTCGCATCCGTCGCCGTCGTGACCCAGGTTTTTGTGATTAACAAGCTCAAGCGGATTCGCCGGGCGGCGGACAAACTGGCCGCAGGCGAGGCGAATGCGCGGGCCGCGTTACCGGGCCACGACGAACTGGCCAGCTTGGGCAATGCCTTCGACGGCATGGCTGTGGCCATAGCCGGACGGGAAAAGGAACTGCACGAGCGTGAAGAACTTGTCCGCCTGTTGCTGGAGTCCACCGCCGAGGCTATCTACGGGGTGGACTCGGAGGGGCGCTGCATCTTCGCCAATCCGGCTTGCGCACGCCTGTTGGGTTATACCCACGCGGATGATCTCCTGGGGCGGCAGATTCATGATCTCGTGCACCACAGCCATGCCGACGGCAGCGCTTACCGTGAGGAGGAATGTCCGATCCATCGCGCGTTTCGGGAGGGACGCCCGGTATACGTGGACAACGAGGTGTTCTGGCGGCCGGATGGCACGTCCTTCCCGGTGGAATACTGGTCCT
Source organism: uncultured Thiobacillus sp. (assembly GCA_964513695.1). GTDB lineage: Bacteria > Pseudomonadota > Gammaproteobacteria > Burkholderiales > Thiobacillaceae > PFJX01. The sequence goes on along the minus strand of CAZEOR010000410.1, from coordinate 899 downwards.
ATCCCATGCGCCGCACCGGGCAGGTGGTGGGGTCCGTGGTGACCTTCTTCGATCTGACAGATCGCCTGCGCGGTGAAGTGAAGTCACGTCTGGCTGCCACCATGTTCGAAAGCACCCATGAAGGCGTCATGATCACGGATGCGAACAGCCGTATCCTGGCTGTCAACGCGGCATTCAGCCGTGTCACCGGTTTCGAGGAAGAAGAGGCCATAGGCCGGACACCTGAGTTGCTCCAGTCCGGCCGCCATGGGCCGGATTTCTATGCGGCCATCTGGCAGGCACTCGACGAGATGGGACATTGGCAGGGCGAGATATGGAACCGGCGCAAGACGGGGGAGATCTATCCGGAACTGCTCTCGATCAGTGCCGTCCATGACCAGCATGGGGCGGTATGCAACTACGTGGGTGTATTCACCGATATTAGTCAGATCAAGGAATCCGAGGCCAAGCTGGCGCACCTGGCCCACTACGATCCACTCACCGGACTGCCCAACCGATTGCTGTTGAGTTCCCGCCTGCAACATGCCATCGAACAGGCCCAGCGCCAGACTTACCGAGTCGCCGTTCTGTTCTTGGACCTGGACCGTTTCAAGAATGTGAACGACAGTCTGGGTCATCAGGCGGGAGATGAACTGCTGCGGTCTGTTACGGAACGGCTGGCTCATCGCTTGCGGGCGGAAGACACCCTGGCCCGCCTCGGCGGCGACGAATTCGTGGTGCTCCTGGAACGCCTGCATGAGCCCCGCGATGCGGCCCTGGTAGCGCGGACCATGCTGGATGCCCTGGCCGATCCTTTCATTCTATCGCGTGGTCACGAAGTCTATATCGGCGCCAGTATCGGCATCAGCCTGTACCCGGACGATGGCACCGATGCCCCCCAACTCATCCAGCATGCCGAC